>JACMME010000021.1 GCA_014379205.1 Gemmatimonadaceae bacterium | reverse complement strand
GTTGACGAAGCAGGCCAGGTGAGTCTCGCCGACATCGTAGCGACGGGACTTTGCGCCGACAACATCGTCCTTGTCGGCGACCAGATGCAGTTGCCACAGGTGTCGCAAGGCCAGCATCCGGGAGGCAGCGGCGTGTCGGGGCTGGATTATCTCATGGGTGACTGGGCGACGGTGCCGTCCGACCGCGGCGTTTTCCTCGAGCGCACGTGGCGCATGCACCCTCGGCTTTGCCGTTTCGTATCGGACGCGTTCTACGATGGGAGACTCGAGTCCGCCGAGTGCACGTTCGGCCAGATGCTGGAGCTGAATGACGACTGTGACGGCGTGCTCGCTCCGTCAGGCCTTCGGTTTGTGCCGGTTGAGCACCATGACAACGCGCAGAGAAGTATCGAGGAGGCGACGGCGGTGGACTGTGCGTATCGAGCACTTCTTGGTCAGCCATGGATCAATGAGAAGGGCGAGCGGCACCTGATTACGACGGAAGACATTCTTGTCGTGAGCCCTTACAACATGCAGGTGAATCTGCTGAAGCAGATATTGCCTCCGGGAGCCCGTGTGGGAACGGTCGACAAGTTTCAGGGACAAGAAGCGGCGGTGGTCCTGATATCGATGGCCTCATCGAGTGCGGACGAAGCACCCCGCGGAATTGATTTCCTGTTTTCGAGAAATCGGCTGAACGTTGCGCTTTCGCGGGCGCACTGTCTGTCGGTCATCTTCTGCTCCCCCGCGCTGCTCGATCTGGTGTGCACAGACCTGGAGCGGATGAAACTGGTGAATACGGTGTGCTGGGCGAAGGAGTTTGCGCGACCGTGAGGCTATATCCGTTCGATCCAGTGGGAGGAGGCTGCTTACGCGGCAGAGCTGAGGCAAAGCGGCTATGCCGTGTGGTCGAATTAGGTTTCGCCGCCGAGCGCCGGCACATTCCGAAGTCACTTTTTCGTGTCCACGCGCAATGAAGTGATGTCCGTCTCGAAGATACCTGTCCCCACATTGGCGAAGGATGAAGTTCCGGGACATGATCAAGCTCCTCTTGGACGACGGATGGTATCTCGCCCGCACCCGGGGAAGTCACCGCCAATACCGGCATCCGTCAAAGCCCGGGCTTGTTACGATGGCCGGACATGGCAATGACGACATCGCTCCCCGTACATTAAAGAGTATTCTTAAACAAGCCGGCCTCGACCGCCCCCGGAGGAGCTGAACAATGAGCCGATATCTTGTAATCATCGAAGAAGGAGCGACTGGCTTTTCCGCCTTCCTGCCTGACCTCCCAGGCTTCATCGCGACCGGAGCAACACGCGACGAGGTCGAAAACGCGATGCAGGAAGGCGTAGAGTTTCATCTCGAAGGCCTGCGCGAATCGGGCGACCCGGTGCCGCCACCTCGTTCGACCGCTGCTTATGTCGAGGTCGCTGCATAGTCTGAGAGCCACTCGGGGTAATCCGCTCGCGCAGCCACGTCGTGACCGCAGGTTGGCTCAGCTCATTTCGCGCGATCGCGAGGACGAACGCCAGCAGCTCGGCCTTGGGAACGTTCAGCTCGCGCCCATTCAGTCGAAGGAACGTGAGCGTCGCCGCGAGTGCAATCCGCTTGTTGCCATCCACGAAGCCCCGGGCTTGGGCGAATCCGCAGAGATATGCGGCGGCGAGTGCCGCAACGTCGGAATCCCGCTTGTATCTGTTGAGCTGTTGCGGCTTGTGGAGAGCAGAACCGACCACGTTTTCTTCGAGGATTCGATGGGATCCACCAAAAAGCTCCACCTGACGCACATGCATCAGGTGGAGCACTTCCATTGTTATCCACCGAGGATCCTTCACTCAGCCAGAGTCTGAAACACCTCACGGTACTGAGCAACGACCTCCTCGTGATGCTTCAAAGCCTCGAGGGTCGCGGGATCTACGGTCGTCACCACGAAGCGACCGGCTCCATCCTCGATCCAGTAAAGAGGGTCGCCAGGATTTGCGCCGAGACGTCGAGCGACCTCGTTCGGGATCGATGTAACCATCGAACCGCCCTGCACGCGGGTATTGCTGGTGAGGATCATGGCTCCTTCTCAAGTTGGATGATTTGTGTTACATAAAAGTAACACAACCACACCTTTGAGGTAAATCCAGTGGGAGCCGCTTCGGCGTTAGCGTGCGCTAACCAGCGGCTCCAGATGCCCAATGCGTTCCGCGTCCTTGGACCGGAGCGCGTGCCACAGATCCCAGTCCAACTGCAGTCCCAACCAGAAGTCCGCGCTCATTCCGGTCACCTGCGCCAATCGCAGAGCGGTGTCGGGCGTCACCGAGCGACGCCCACGGACAATCTCATTCAGGCGCGGAAATGATACGCCCAGGCGGATTGCGAAAGCCGACTGAGAAATCCCCAGTGGCTTTAGAAACTCCTCCAACAGCATTTCGCCTGGGTGCGTCGGCGGCAGTGCTGTTGGCAAACGGCGGTGCACGAGCGCCCGCCTCGGCCTGGCCCGCCTAGTGATAATCCGTGACTTCGACTTCGTCGGCATAACGTCCTCCCAAGGCGAAGGAATTTGCGCAAGATCAATAGGTGACAGGGCGTCTGGCGGAGTTTTTCCTGCCGTTACGACGTCCCTGCGGCGCTCGACTATCGAGGTAATCCTGAAGTGCGCTCGGGTCCACCCACCATTCACGGCGCCGCTTCGTCGCGCGCAGCCGCTTATTGTGGATCTGCTGCCGAAGCGTCGCTGGATCGAGCCCCGCGCGCCGGGATGCTTCCAAGAGCGTGAGCATCACCCCGGGAAGCGGAAGCCTTTCGAGATTTTTCAGCGGCAAATGGCTGCTTGCCTCGAGAATCTCGATCGAGATCGGATGTCCTGCAGCGTCAAAATCGCAGATTAGGCCGGGACGAAGCTCCTCAGCGCGTTTCGACCGCTTTCCCGGCAGAAGGGTGATCATGAGCGCATCCACACTTGGGTCGTAGGTCCATTTCATCCCTGTAGTCCTCAAAACACGGTAAC
>JACMME010000198.1 GCA_014379205.1 Gemmatimonadaceae bacterium | reverse complement strand
TCGTTGTGTTGTGGGGGGTCGTCGCCCTCCGGTTCGCGCAACCGATCATGCTGCTGCAACTCGCGGCCAACGTAGCGGGAGTCGTCTTCGTCGTGGCCTCGCTGCACCTGCTGTACATCAACACGCGTCTTCTGCCGCGGGAACTGCGTCCGCCCCCATGGCGTCGCGTCGCGCTCGTGGCGATGGCGGTCTTTTACAGCTTCTTCGTCAGTCTCTCGCTTGGCAGCCTGCGATAAGCGGTAGTGTTGTAGCGGCGAGAATTGCTCTGCTGGCTCACCAAGGTCAGGCCGCAAAGTCGCTCAGGCTGTCTTCGACTGCGGCAAATTGAAAGCTGATCCGCCCCGATTTCGTTTGACGAAGGAAGAGGTGGCGACGACGGACTTGTCAGTGGCCTGCGCCTCGAACCGGTCGTGTGTTACAAGTATTACCGATAGCGCGGGGTGCCAGGTGAGGAAGTGCTCGGTTGAGGCGTCGTCATGCTATCGCTCAGACACGGCGGCGTCTCTTAGCATTCCAGCGTGTCTCCGGCCGTGCATGCGCGCGTCGACAGCGATACCCATAAGTCCGAGAAAAGTGGGGGCAAGGTCAAGGAGTGGAATTTCTCTGAGCTCCCCGCGCCCCCCGATGCCCGGACCGGCTGCCGCGACGAACCCGTGCAACGAGTGATCGCTTCCCCGGAAAAACTCAGGCCTCTCCTGAACGAGCTCCGCCTTGGGATGCACGAGCCGTTCAATGAAACGGTCTGACGCTTGCCATTCCACGAGCATGTCAGGAAGCAATGTCGGAGTGCCGCCTCCGAACCAGTCGGCGGAGCGAACCACGCTTTTGACCGGGCAACGGCCTGTAACCGGATCTACGAGTAAACGGAGGTCGCTTTCCAGTCGGGCGAGCACTGAGTGATAGTCGTCGCCCGGCTCAACCACGCCGCACGGATCGCGACCACGAAGGTTAACCCTGAGGTGACTGGTATAGGATGACGGTAGCGCATATGCCGTGGTGCTCGACCAGTCAGTTCCATGCCGAAATTGGTTGGCAACAATGCGCTCGCGCACGGCACGGGGAAAATGCCGGCTCACCGCCACACGCCAACTCTCCGGAACGATGCGTCGAACCCCGTCGATGAGCTGTACCGGACGCTCCGCGGAATGCGGTGCCGCCTGGTAACCAAGCTGGCGGCAGAACGACTCACTCAAGCCGTGCATCGGATACTGATCGCGCAAGCCAACAGAAGACACGACCACGATGTTCGCGTTCTCCGGCAACAGCGGCAACAACGTTGCAATCTGGGCATCGATGGCCACATAGATATCGCGAATCGCGTTGGCCATGTCGCGCCCAGCGTTCGCCCGCGCGGTTCGCCTGGCGTCGGGTCTGTACTGCCAGAACTGATGGCCGCCGGTATGCGACTCCGCGAATACCATCACGGCCAGGTCAAAGCGCGTTTTAGCCAGCAGATGCCTGCATAACGCACCCTTTTCATCCACTCGGGCTAGCAGGCGACGATAGATTTGCCTGTCGTCTTCGACTCCTCCGTCCAGCTTCTCGTCGATGCGCGTGTCGGTCCTGAATGTTCCGCGGAGCTCCCCCAGGAGCTCGCCCGGTAAGGCGGATGTAGGGGCGAGCGGATTATGCACGGCCCAATTCGCCACCTGGTTACCTGCGATCCCTTGTATCGGATAACCATCGGGCACATCGACCACGACGACTTTCTTTCCCTCTTTCGCCAGGAGTGACCAGAAGGGAGAAACGTCCACATCGACGCCAGTCATGTTGCGGATATCGTACGTGCCCGGCCGCAATTGGCGGAAATAGTAGTACTCGTGCTGCGCCCGGGAAATTCCGCTGAACAACGACACCCACAGACCGTGCTCGCTGATCATCTCCGTGCCACTCGTGATACCCCAGCAACCTCGTCGCATGAGGCTCTGTATGGTGGGCAGATAACCGTCGTCCGCCCAACGCTCGAGAAGCTCCGGATCCCCGGCATCGATGCCGATGATCACGAGCGGCGGTGTCCGGTCAGGCTGCGTCATGAGCCCTCACCTCGCTCGTGATGGCCTGCTGGTACAATTCCAGCAGTCGGTCCGCGAAAGTAGACTGACTGAAGCGCAGCATGGCATCGCTTCGCGCCGTTTCGCCCATTCGCTCCGCCACCGCCCGGTCGCGTAACACCGTGAGCAGAGCTTCCCCGAGCGACTGCACATCACCCGGCGGCACAAGGTAGCCAGTCTCTCCCTCGCGAATGATTTCGCTGAGGCCACCCCCCATTGTGCCAACTACCGCTCTTCCGCGCATCATGGACTCGACAGCCACGACGCCGAACGGCTCCGCCCAGCGCGAAGGGACGGCCTGTACCCATGCCGCCTCGCACGTCTGCTCCAGCACTTCTCGCGGCAGGTACCCTGTCATGGTGACTCGTGATTCGAGGCCGAGCTCCGCCATGAGCCGTTGCATCGCGTCCCGTTGGGGTCCGTCACCCGCAATGATGAGTCGGGCCTCGGGAAGTTCATGCGCGATTCTGACGAAAGCATGTAGGAGGACGTCGACGCCCTTCTCGGGAACGAGACGACCGGCGAACGACACGGTCGGTGAGGGCGATAGTTGCCGCCGCGATTCGCGGACACGTGTGCCGTGCAACACCACCGCGGATACATCGATGCCTTCAGCCACGAGTGCACGCCGTGTCGCCTCACTGTTCGCCACTACCATCCGGAATGCGCCGCGCCAACGACGCCAGAGCTTCATCTGGAACATTATCGGTGCCCAATCACGGAGTGGCAGACATCCATTGCTGAGGCAGGGTACGCCGGCACGCACCCGGCAGTGACTCCCATCAGGAAGCATCTTGGTTCCCAACGGACATATTGGCCGGTACCATGCCACGTAGTAGATGCTGGGTACCTTGCGAAGGAGTGGAAGGATGAGTGGTGACAGTTGTGTCAAAAACAGCTTTACATGTACGACGTCAGGCTTGAATTCGGTGAGCACGCGGCGGAGGTGGTGGTACGCGGAAGGATTCGCGGTTTGTACTATCGTCCGGAATGACGATAAGGTGCCGAAGCACTCGTAGTCGGTTTGACTTACCGCGGTTTTCATTCGAGCCGAGCTGCTGAACAATCGCGCGTCATGCCCGCGACTCCTCAGCTCGTCACGCAGCCCGATCAGCTGTACCTCGGCTCCGCCCGCGAGTGTACCATAGTCGCTCACGAGCAGGATTTTCACTTCAAATCCCCACGCTGCATCGCGTCGCGTTGAACGTTCCGCTTTGACGATGCTGAATGTGTCAGCGCTTCCCAGTAATACCCAGCGGCATTGGCCACTTGCGTCAAAGCCAGCGCCGACGTGACGGCTAGAGCAGAGTTTGACCCACGGTCACTTTCCGGAACGACGAATGGATACCGGAGCAAGTCCGTATAGAACGACAGTGGTTCGACCTTGACACCCGTGCTGTTTCCGGATTCAGAGTACTTCGCGCGCAGCTGGTGGAATCGGTGCGCGCCCCGGCCATAGGCGAAATGTTGCCGCCAAAAACTGAGCAGAGTGAGATAGTGCGCATGTTCAACTACGGCTTCGGGCGCATAAAGCAGCTGAAACCCACGCCGGTGCCAGCGCTCGCACAGCTCGCGATCCTCGGCGGCGGCGGATGGGAAGGAGGCGTCGAACCCCCCGATATCGAGAAAACGCTCACGCGGAAGGGCGAGGTTATTCGACGTAAAGAAGCGCGGGCCACCTGACGCAGAATTGCGCGAGTTAAAATACTCGTAGAGGTAGCTGATCAGAAGCTGGCTCGCTGTGGAGAAGTGGTTATTCCTCAACGAGCATGTGGTGAGACCGCCGATTGCCTGCTCCGGCGCCTCTGTATGCCGGCCGGCGAGCGCCGCGAGCCAGCCACGCGTGGGAGCGCAATCGTCATCGGTAAATGCGAGCAGAGCCCCCGTTGCGCGCGCCGCGCCGGTGTTGCGGGCGCGGGCGGGACCGGCATGCGCCTGCGAGATCACGCTGACGCCGAGCTTGCCGCGGAGTGGTGAAACAACCTCTTCGGGTGACGACGGGCTTCCGTCGTCTACCACGATCACTTCGAAGCTGTCGGACGGATAGTCCTGCGCTGCCAGAGCCGCAAGGCATGCGGCGAGCTGCTTATTGCGGCCTCGTGTTGGAACGATGACAGAACAGAAGGGGAGCTGACGATGCATCAGGCGCGCGTCCTGCTTTCACGACGTGTCAGCACTCGCAGGGCGACGGCTCGCGCGCTGGCAATCTCAGGACCACTAAAATCGCCAAGCAAATGCAGTGCAGTAACGGAGAGGAGCGCGAGCACGGGCAGCTTTACGAACAGGAGCAGGCCGGGAGCGGGCCAGAACGTTGCAAGCGCAAACATGCCGCCCGTCACCGCCACGCTTCGCAGCAGGTTCGCCAGGGCCGGAGCCACGCTCCACGCGCTATAAACGACCATCAAGGCGGTGAACGCACCTGCAGCCGCGACAGTGGTGGTAACAATTGCCGCGCCGATCGCCCCGAAGCGAGGAATGACGAGCAGGTGGCCAGCTGTCGCCGTAACGAGGAGCCCGGCTGCTAGCACGGCAGCTGAGCGCGCACGGCCGATCGCGGTCAACACGGCGGTGGATATCGAGACAATCACCAGAGACAACGCACCGAAGGTGAGAACGGATAGCACCCCCTCCGCCGGGGTGTAGAGCGGACCAAAAATAAAGGCCACGATTTCCGCCGCTGAGCCTGCGATCAATCCGCCGAACGGCAGAAAGCGCAAGCCTATCCGCAACGCGTCGAGGCCGAGCGAACGGGCCACGGCGTCATCCCCTGCTCGCAACGCCCGAGTGAGCGTGGAGAGCAAAACGGGAGAGAAGGAGAGCGCGAAGAGCCCCGGCAGCAGTGTGAGGCTCTGAGCTGCCGCGTACACTCCCGCGTCCGCAGCAGTAGAGCCGAGCGCCTTGAGTACCAGAAGATCCACTCTGTCAAACATTCGCATGCAGAGGCCGAAGAGCACCAAGGGCATGGCGACAAGCAAGACGCGCCGGACAGGCAGGTTCGAGTGTCCAAATAGCGTGGGTTGCACATAACGACGGGCGACGATCAGCTCGACAAGCAACGCTCCCATGCTCGCCAAAATTGCGCCCGTAATGGAGAACCCAGCACCGACGAGTGCGATCACAAGTACCAGCCGGGCGATCCACCGAGCGGCGCTCATCCGCGCCCGCTCATTGTACCGCCCGGTTCCGACCAGGATGTCTCTGTGCGCATAGGTGATCCCGAAGAGAGGGATCTCGATGGCAAAAAGGCGCAGAAGCCCGGCCAGAGCAGGTTCGTGGAGCAGAGCGGCGATGGAGGGCGCGAGTGCCCAAAGCGCAGCCATGGCTGTTCCCGCGACTGCGAGATGCAGCCGGAGAACTGTCGTGCCAGCAGGTTGCCAGTCGCGAGACTCTCCTACGAGCCTTACAGTCGCCCGCGAGAATAACGATACGATACTCCACTCTACCCAGGCGATGACTGTAGCTGCCATGGTGAAAAGCCCGAACTCGGATGGGCCAAGCCGGCGCGTGAGAAACGCCACCGTGAGTATGCCAGTGGGTACCATCAAGATGTCCGCCAGGAAGATGCGGAAGCTTCCGCCCAACCCGTAGGGCTTGTCCGCCGCGGACGCGCCGATACGCTCGCTGCTGACCGAGGTCGCTCTAACTGGCAACGTTTACACGACGCGGCACGCCACCACGATCCCAGTCACGGATCGAGACTGTTCGCCCGCGGCTGGCTGATTCCTCCGCCGCGAGGACGACAGCCAGGCTTCGGTAACCGTCTTCGATGTCGGGGAGCGCAGGCTTGTTCGCCTGTACGGCAGTCACGAAGTGCATCAACGCCGAACGAAACGAGGGCTCGTGCCCCGTTCCTCGGAGCTTTCCCAACAAGAACGGAATTCGATCGAGTGAAGGAGACTCATCGCGGAGCCAACTGAACAGGCGGGTGACCTGGCTCGGCCCCGATATCTCTACATGGGTTGAGCGGTGTCTGTTAAACGACATTCTTCCCTGCGAGCCGTAAGCCTCGAAGCGATCTTCCGCCCCCGCGCCGAATGAGAAGAATGACTGAACCGGTAAGTCATCGCCCATCAACATATGAAGCAGCGCGGTATCGGCTTCGCTGCGCCGCGACTGCACGGACGCAAAAACCTCGGTAACCTCCCTGCCGAACAGGAATCGCATCATGTCGACGTGATGAGACGCCAGATCCAACAGAACACCCCCTCCCGACTCACGGGTGCGCTTCCATGCCGGAATCTCACCCGGTCCTGTCGAGAAAATGGAACGCGCCCCGATGAGATCTCCGATCCGCGCGGATGCGAGATGCCGCCGCGCAGCGTCGTTCAGTGGGTTGAAACGGTAGTTGAATCCCACCATACCGATCAGCCCCGACCGACGATACGTCTCGACAAGATGGCGACCTTCGTCCAAGGTCGTTGCAATGGGCTTTTCCAGGTAGACGTGTTTTCCTCGCTCGAGCGCCGCCTCCGCCGCCGCGGCGTGCATCGCGTTCGGGCCGCAGACAACCACAGCGTCTACCTCCGGAAGCTCCAGTAACTCGGCATAGTCCGAGCAACCGACCGATGTCGGTGCACGGACGCGTGCGGCGTCAAGTTTGTGAGAATCCGGCTCCGCGAGGGCGACCACACGGACGCCAGGCAGTCCCGAAAGGATCTCCAGATGCACGGACTGAGCGATTCGTCCGCAACCTATCACCCCGATGCGACACGTCGCCCCGCGATTCCTTGCCACTGACTCTCCCTCGGTATTCATCGACCGCCCGCGCGGGTGCGAAGCATCTTGAGCACCATTCTGCAAATTCTGGTACACCACGGGTCCACGCTAGGCAGCGATCTTCGGCGAGACTCAACCAACGATCGATGCCGACCAGACCCCCATTGCGAGACGGAAGCATGATCGTGCAATCCTGAACGCGGCCAGAGAGCGGGCGTAAGCATGGTCGGAAACAGGAAGCGGTGCGTCTTATGTGGCGACGGCGCTACAAATTTACGGACGGACTTGAAGGGGTGGCGTTCGGTCGATTGGCTGTACCGGCAAGTCTTCCGTCAAGGCATCTCGCCCATAAAGCGCGAGATTCTGCGAAACAATCGTTGATACAAACGGGGCGGCTTCTCTCCCGTATTGAATTCTTCCGTGCGGCAGGCGTACCTGGACACAAGCTCCGACCTGAACGCCACATTGAGTGCGGGCGAACTCGCGGCATTCATATTTTCGCTGACCTGTTCGACGGTTTTCGCTCCGAGAATCGCGGATGCAACGCGATCGTCATCCAGCACAAAACGGATCGCCACTTGAGCAGGTGTGGAGTTGCCATTCGAGCGCGCTGAATGATTCAGTTCCTCCGCCGCTTCCAGAAGCCTCCTCAGAGGCGCTCGAGTCCACTTGCGTCGGTGGTCGTCGAAGGAATGACCAACCGGATACTTGCCCGTCAGAAAGCCGCTTTCCAGTACCGTGCGGCAGACGATACCAACCTTGCGGTCAAACGCTTCTTGAAAAACACCAGCATGCTTTTGTCGCGCGATGCTGTATACAAGCTGAACTGCGTCAACGCGACCGGAGCGGATGTAGCGCAGCGCATTGTCCACGCTTTTCTGATTGACATCAGGCCCCTGGACCGACACGCCGACCGCGCGAATCTTGCCTTCAACTTTGAATTCCTCGAAGATATCCAGCGCGCTGTTCATGCGTCCCGCTTCGTGCGGAGGTCGATGCAGGTAGTAGAGATCCAGGTAGTCGCATCGCAGCGCGCGTAACGTCTCCTCCAACTCCTGACGAACGCCGGGTCTATCGAGCCTGGAAGCTTTACTCGCGAGAATCACCTTTGATCTTGCGCCTGCCCGAGATAAGACGTTCCCAATGATCGACTCGCTGTTATCGTAGTTGTTCGAGGTATCGATGAAGTTTCCGCCCCTGTCGAGGTACGCTTCAACACATTTCGCACCCTGAACGTGCGATACAGGTCCGTAACCGACGCCGCCAATTCCCCATGCTCCAAGCCCGATGGTGCTTACTTGAAAGCCGGTTTTGCCAAGCAGGCGCCTTTCCAGATGCATGTTTCTCAAATCTCCTAAAGAGCCCGGTCTAATTACTCACCAAAGATCTTGTCTACCAAAATCCAGTCTGGTGAGAATGTACTTCCTGAATGCGCGGATGATGTCCTGCGGCCCTACCCTCAAGGCTCCAGAGAGGCAGCCGTAGGCAATCACATTCCGTCAGCGGCAGTCAAATAAGCGGGCGGCAGCGCATGAGCGAATCATTCACTCCCTTTGTTTCAGTCATCATCCCGGTTTATAACGATCCCAAGCGGCTCGAGCGGTGCTTGCGAGCGCTGGAGAACCAGACTTATGCGGCGCGTCTGTACGAAATCATTGTTGTCGACAACGCCTCGAACGAGAACATCGAGCCCATCGTCCGGCGGTTTCCTCATGCGCAGGCAACGCACGAAAGCCGCCCGAGCCAGTTCGCGGCCAGGAATGCGGGCTTTGCATTGGCGCGTGGAGAGGTGATCGCTTTCACCGACGCCGATTGCATCCCCTCCGCGTCCTGGATAGAGAGGGGTGTGGCGACCCTCCAGCGAACGCCGAACTGCGGACTCGTCGCTGGCAGGATCGACATTTTCTTCAAGGACTCCCAGCGACCCACGGGAGTGGAACTTTATGAAGGGTTAACGGCTCTGCCGCAGAAAAAATTCGTGACGGCGGGACTATTCGGCGCGACGGCGAATCTGTTCACATTCAGAAGTGTGTTCGATCGAGTAGGTTTGTTCGACGATGAAACAAAGTCGGGCGGCGATGTAGAATGGGGACAGCGCGTATCCGGAGCCGGTTATACGTTGATGTTTGCCGACGATGCCTACGTCGCCCATCCCGCCAGATACTCGCTACGCGAGTTGTACAAGGTAACGGTAAGAAAGATCGGCGGAGTTCACTTTTTAAAACAGAAACGGCAGTGCTACTTTCTGGGCATAGACAGGAATTGGTTAGGTGACCTGCTCCCGCCGATTCGCTATTCCATTGAAGCTGTCAGAGATTCGAGGTTGAAAAGCCCGACCGATAAGGTGAGAGTCATCCTGGTTATCTTCTTCGTGCGGTACGTAGAGGCGTGGGAGAGACTGCGCCTGAAGTTCGGTGGCACGCCGCGAAGATAACGTTCTCCGTTCTGCATTCCGGACCCACATGATAAGGCCGGCCTTACTTTCCCCAGACGCCTGTGACTCCCGACAAGACAACCGCGCCTCTGGTTATCCTGTGCCTCGAGGCCGGCGAAGCCGCGTTGCTCGAGCAATGGGCGCACGCGGGCTTTCTCCCGACGATTGCCGGGATCATGCAACGCGGCTCCAGTGGCAGGCTCACTGGCCCCGAGCTAGTTAACGAGCACGGCGTCTGGGTTTCCCTTTTTAGCGGCCTCTCGCGCGACCAGCACGGTTACTACTATTGGCGTCCTCTCAAGCCAGGAACCTACGAGCTCGAGCTCACTGATCTTGGAGATATCAGCGCCCTCCCGTTCTGGTCCTGCTTGCGCGGAAGCAGCAAGAAAGCCGCAATCATAGACCCATCAGAGAGCCGCCTTGTCAGCGGACTTCCGGGCTTGCAGCTCGCCAACTGGGCGCCACACAATGCCCGCTATGCCGCCTGTTCCGAACCCGCATCGCTGCTGCCGGAGCTTCGCGAACGCTTCGGACAGGAGATGGCCGTCGAGGAGGACGTGGACAGTGATCTCGCGCGCGATCGCGAGATCTATCGCGGGTTGCTGAAACAGATCGCGCAGAAAGGAGCTCTGTGCCGCGATGTTGTCCGACGTGACCGATTCGATCTCATTGCAATCACCTTCCTGGAATCGCACATCGCCGGGCATCAGTTTCTGAAGTACTGCTCCGACGTTCGTGGCCCTGCTGCGATCGAGGATGCCGAGCTGTCGGACGCGATCCGCAACATCTACCAGGCTATCGATAAGGAGCTCGGGCTGCTGCTCGCGGACGCGTCCGCAGATGCCAATGTCTTTGTTGTCTCGAATGTCGGACTCCAGGAAGACTATCCCAGCCGGCAAATCATCGAAGCTTTTTGTCGCGAGCTCGGTTACCAGGTGCCAGCAAAATCCGGTTCGTTTTCGTTCCGTGCGCTCGCGCGACGCGCGCTGCCGGCCGCGCTCAGAAATGCCTTGAGCGGGCGCCTGGCTCGGTCAACACGGGAGCGCCTGCTCGCCGACGGATTTCGCACTGGTACCGACTGGCAAAAGACAACCGCGTTCGCAATTCCGACCTTGTACACCAGTTTTCTGCGCGTGAATTTGCGCGGCCGGGAACCGCAAGGCATTGTCGAGCCGCGCGAGTACGATAGCGTGCTCGACCGTCTGCAGGCCGATCTCGAGCAGCTGATCGATCCGCAATCCAATCGTCCGGCTGTGAAGCGGATCGAGCGCAGCGTGGACCTGTTCGGCGGCGGTCCGCCCTTCTCGCTTCCGGATCTCTTCGTCGAATGGACGCCCACCGCATACATCAAGAGTACGGTTGTGCATCCCCAGGCGGTGCTGATCCAACGGAACCTCGACTACTCCCGGGGGAGCCACCATACCTACCATGGATTTCTAGCGGCAGCCGGTCCTTCGATTGGTAACCGCGGTAGCCTCGGCAACATCGAAATACTCGACCTCGCACCGACCTTTCTGCAGCTCATGAACGAGAATGTTCCGTCCGCTATGAGAGGTACAGTAAACGAAAAGCTTTGCCATCTGTGATCGCTGGACGCGTCAACTATGATTGCCACATCCGAACCTGAGATGCCAACGCCAGTATCATGAAGCTTCAGCCTGTGATTACTGAAAAGGTGGCGGCGGACCTGAAACGCACAGTGGAGCAGGCGGCCCCTTCGTTGCTGGCGATTCGGGAGAGCGACGCGGCACGTCAACCCGCTCCCGGCAAATGGTCGCCCAAGGAGATCGTGGGCCACCTCATCGACTCCGCGGTGAACAACCACCTGCGCTTCGTGCGCGCGCAACTGCAGGAAGACCTGGTTTTTCCTGGATACCCGCAGGACGAGTGGGTGCAACTGCAACAATACAATGCTATTCCGTGGCCAGCCCTGGTGATGCTCTGGAAAGCTTTCAATGTCCACATGGCCCACGTGATGGCCGCAGCTTCTCCAAGCGTACGCGCGCGTCCGCGCGTTCGACACAATCTGCATGAGATAGCCTTTCGCACCGTTAGCGAAACGGCGCCTGCGACACTCGAGTATCTCATGCAGGATTACGTGATTCACCTCAAGCATCATCTGCGGCAGATCGCCAACGCGAGAGCCGGGGACAGGGCTCCACTACCGGCGATGCTTGTCGATCTTGGTGTTTGCATTATCCGCGACTGGCGTCCGGATGATGCTGCCTCGGTCGCCAGGCATGCGAACAACCGCAACGTGTGGCGCAATCTGCGCGACCGCTTTCCGCATCCGTACACTGAGGACGACGCTCGTCAGTTCGTCGACGCGTCCCTCGCGGCGCAACCGCGAACGAATTTCGCAATTGATGTTGGTGGCGAGGCGGTCGGGTCGATCGGCGTCATTCTGCAAGACGACATCGAGCGCGTAGGTGCCGAGCTCGGCTACTGGCTGGGAGAGGACTACTGGGGAAGAGGGATCACGACCGCCGCGGTGAACGCGGTGGCGCGGTATGCGCTAGACACATTTGATCTTAAACGTCTCTACGCGATTGCGTTCGTGTGGAATCCGGCGTCGGCCCGCGTTCTTGAGAAGGCGGGATTCAAGCTCGAGGGCATAATGCTGAAAAGCGCGGTCAAGGACGGCGAAGTCACAGATCAATGCCTGTACGCCATGACGCGCGAATAGCGCGCGGCATGCTAACGCCCACGCGTTGGTGATGTCTGCGATCCACGAGGATCCGTCTTCGACGACGGCGCAACGTTCCATGCGCATCGTACGGACGCGCAGCGGTCATCCAGTAGAAGTGCGTGCTGCTGAGCCGGCGGATGCGCCGGCGCTGCTCGCATACTTTCAGCGCGTTGGTGCGGAGTCGCCCCATCTCACGTTCGGAGCGGAGGGCGTCGAGCTGACTGAGGCTGAAGAGCACGCGTATATCGCCCGGACACGCAATCTCGAGAATGTCCTCTTCCTTGTGGCGGTCATGGGCGGTGAGCTTGTCGGCAGCCTGACTTTCACGGGCGGACCGCGACCGAGGAACCGGCATACGGGGGAGTTTGGCGTGAGCGTTGCCCAGCCGTATTGGGGGGAAGGCGTGGGACGCGCGCTGGTCGAAGAAATGCTGGAGTGGGCGGTTGCCGGTGGCATCATTCGGAAGATTGACCTTCGCGTGCGAACAGACAACGCGCGCGCCATCGCGCTGTACGAGCGACTCGGCTTTACGGTCGAAGGGCGCATGACCCGCACCTTGCTCACGGATGGTCGATTTCACGACAGCTTTCTGATGGGGCGCCAAGTCGATCCGGTACCATGACTTCCACGATACGCTATCGTCCGCTGGAGTGGCCCAAGGATCGCGCGCTGCTCGAACGACTCGATATCTCGTTTGACGCCGGCGAAATTTACGAGGTGGCAGCGGCGCCACTTGCCTTCGCTCTCCAGGCTACAGCCGTGTCGCCGTCATTGTTCAAGCGCTACGACGTGGCGTGGGAAGAATTACAGTATGCAAACGCGGCAATCGTCGCCGAGGCGAACGGATCATTGGTCGGCGTCGGGGCCATAGCTTATCATGGCTGGAACCGGCGCGCGGTCATCTCGCATTTGTACGTTGATCGAGCTGCTCGAGGCAGCGGCATCGGCACAAAGCTGATTGCCGAGCTTCGCAACGCCGCGGAAGCGATTGGTGCCCGGTGTCTCTGGGCCGAAACGCAAAATGTGAATGCCGCGGCCATTCGGTTCTATGAGAACCGAGGCTTCGCGTTTTGCGGACTGGACACCTCACTGTACGATCCGGACGACATCCAGGGCGAAACGGCGGTCTTTTTCGCGCTACGACTCGATTGCACTTCGGGCGGTCGCCCGCCGGCACCACAACAGGGCTTGTAGCGCACGCTTCAGCCAGGGGGTCATAGAGCACCGCGCCATGGAGCTGCCTACTGAGCTGATCGCTAGATTGCCCGGGCGAAACTGTGAGCCGGTGATTGGCGGACAGTCAGGCGCATTGGTGTGGCGCTGCTCCAATGAGGGTTTGGCGACGTTGTACGTCAAGGCGGCACCACTGTCCGTCGACCTGCGCCTCGACCGGGAAGCCGACCGGCTACGATGGATGGTAGCGCATCACATACCCGTTCCCGAAGTCCGCGACTACTGTCGCATCCACGATGTCGAGTACCTGGTTGTCGACGAAATTCCTGGGGTGCCGGCGTCTGATCCGGAGTGGGCTTCATCTCTTCCGGAAGTCATCGCAGCTCTGGCTTATGGCCTGCGAGTCCTGCACGGGACCGATGTCACGGGGTGCCCCTTCGACCATAGTGTGGCGCGACAGATAGAGGACGCACGCATCCAGGTGAACCGCGGGCGCGTACGCGAGGAGGATTTCGATGAAGCTCGCGCCGGCCGGCGCGCCGCCGACCTCTTCGCTGAGCTCGTCGCGTCCGCACCCGCAAGCGAAGACCTCGTCTTTACGCACGGAGACTTCTGCCTTCCTAACGTCATCCTTCGCCGAAGTGAACCAGGTGGTGACGTCGAGATTGCCGGGCTTGTCGACTGTGGCCGTGCAGGTGTCGCCGATCGGTACCAGGACCTTGCATTGGCGGTGCGCAGCATCACGTACAACCATGGCTCCGAGTTCGTGCCGGCATTCTTACGGCGATACGGCCTGGCCCGCCCAGACGAGGAAAAGCTCAGTTTCTTCACGCTTCTGGACGAGTTTTTCTAGGATCCGAATATGTCCCAATCGAGATCGTGACTGTTTCGTGTTCACATTGTGACACGGTTGCGAGGCCAGGGCGAGCCCTGATTTTTACATTGACGGCTCCGTCCGCTCCCACTCCCCCAAAAATCGATCATGCCTCGTCATAAAGTCCTATTGATGGGAAGTATTCTGCTCGCCCTCGTGGCGTGCGACAAGGATTCCACTGGCCCTGAAACAGGGCCCGACTTCGGGCCTACGCCGACCACTCTATCGCTCGAGAAGATCGGCACGTTCAACGGAGGCGGCGTTGCCGCGGCGGAGATAACCGCATTTGATTCCGCGAGCCGGCGTCTGTTCGTCGTGAACGGAACTCTTGGGACGGTCGACGTACTGGACATCTCCACGCCTTCGGCACCGGCCCGCGTCGCTTCGATCTCGGTGTCACAGTTCGGCGCCGGGGTGAACAGCGTCGCCGTGCACGACGGCGTTGTTGCACTTGCCATTGAGGGCGTGGTCAAGACTTCTCCCGGCACAGTCGCGTTCTACCGCGCGGACAATCTCCAGCTGCTCAGCAGCGTTCCGGTGGGAGCGCTCCCGGACATGGTCACGTTCACACCTTCGGGGAGCTATTTGCTTGTCGCCAACGAAGGCGAGCCGAACGATGCGTACACGATCGATCCGGAAGGGTCAGTTAGCATCATTGATGTGCGCAACGTGGCAGCGCCAACCGTGCGGACCGCCGATTTTTCGTCGTATAACGGCCAGGTCGCCTCGTTGCGTGCCAGCGGCATCCGTATTTTCGGTCCGAACGCCAGCGTCGCGCAGGACGTGGAGCCGGAATACATCACAGTGTCGGGTGACAGCCGTACCGCATACGTGACGCTGCAGGAGGCCAACGCGCTGGCGATCGTGAACGTGGAGGCCGCGACGGTCACCAGCGTTCTGCCGTGGGGATACAAGAACCACAACGTGGCCGGCGCGTGGCTGGACGCCAGCGACCGGGACGGCGCCACCGGAGGACCGTTGGTGAATATTCTCCCCTGGCCGGTACGGGGGATGTACCAGCCGGACGCTATCGCCTCGTATTCCGTAGCCGGCCAGACGTATCTCGTAACGGCGAACGAAGGAGACGCGCGCGACTACGCCGGCCTGCGGGAGGAGGCGCGGGTGAGCACACTGGCACTCAACCCGAGCATCTTCACCGATGCAGCATGCGGTGGGGGACCGTGCACCGCGGCAGCACGACTCGGCAGGCTCAATGTTACCAGTCAGCTAGGGCGCAACGCCTCCGGCCAGTTCGACACGCTATTCGTTTTTGGCGCGCGCTCCTTCAGCATATGGACGACTTCGGCGCAGCTCGTCTTCGACTCGGGCGACCAGTTGGAGCAGCGCACGACTGCGTTACCCAACGCGATGTTCAACGCCAGCAACACCGGGAACGCGCTGGACGACCGGAGCGACAACAAGGGCCCCGAGCCGGAAGGGGTTGCGCTCGCCCGCTTTGGTACCAAAACCTTCGCGTTCATCGGGCTGGAACGGGTAGGCGGAGTGATAGTTTACGACGTCACCACACCGGCAGCGCCAGTCTTTGTGACTTACTTCAGCTCGCGGAGCGGCGACACGGGGGATCTCGGACCGGAAGGCCTCCTCTTCATTTCAGCCACGCAGTCCCCAAGCGGGAAGCCACTGCTGATCGTTGGAAACGAGATCAGCGGCACCACTGCAATCTTTCAGATCAACCTCATCTAGCTGACGGTCGCCGTACTCCGCCGTGGACGCGTTGCCTGTGACTACGCGTCCGCGTGCGTCAATTCTGATCGGCCTCTTCGGTGTTTACTTTGTGACGAAGTTTGCGGCGGCATATCCCGGCGGTGTGGCTCTCGCCAACGGACAGTCACATAGGTCATCTTCCAGCGCCGTAGGTAAAGCCTTCTGCACCAGAGGCGAGCCAGGACGGAAAGGTCCTTCAAGGCAGCGTTGACAATTGGAGAGATGGAATGGCTAAAGGCATGGATTGCCTGAAATGCGGAGGCGCGCTGGAGCGCGGTTACGTGGCCGACAAGGCGCACTACTCCGTTCCGGATACACAAAAGTGGGTGGAGGGGGCTCCTGAACATTCCTTCTGGTCAGGACTCAAAATGAAGGACCGCGAGGTGATTCCGGTGATGACCTATCGCTGTGAGCGCTGCGGTTTTCTCGAATCCTACGCTCTTCCCCAGACGCCTTGACAGTCTCGCTATGGAGCGCCCATTGACATTTCGCCTGCATGGTGTCAAGTTTTTGACATAGGAGTTACCTGTGCCCTTCCGCAGACATCGTCGTGCCCAAACAACCCCCGCTCAATCTCAGTAGACGCGAGCGACAGATCATCGAAGTGATCTATCGCCTGGGTAAAGCCACCGCCGCGGAAGTTACGGCGGAGCTACCCGATGCGCCTACTCTCACGACCGTTCGTGGACTGCTGCGAATTCTCACGAACAAGGGACACATCCGGCACGAATACGACGGACCGCGTTATGTGTACGCGCCCGCTGTTTCGCGTGGTGCGGCGGGGTCCTCGATGCTCACCCATGTTGTAAGCACATTTTTTAACGGCTCACCCGCAAACGCTATGGCAGCGCTACTCGGCTCGTCAGGCTCGAAGTTGAATCACGCGGAGCTGGACCGGCTGGCAGAGCTCGTCGATCATGCCAAGAAAGGAGTGAGGTAGTGATGCTCACGCTCCAGGTGTTGTCCGGCGCGGTGCCCTTTCTATCCGGGCTGCTCGTTAAAGGACTCGTCATCCTGCTGGTCGTAGCCATTGCGGTCGGTCAGCTTCGCAGGGCATCGGCATCCCTGCGGCATGCCGCGTGGACGGCGGGCATCGTGTCAGTGCTCGCGCTTCCAATCGCGCTCGAGCTGGGTCCTCGCATGCATGTCGCGAGTCTCGCCGAGAGGGTGTCGCAATCGGTCTCCTACTTTAGCGACGCCGCTCTGACTCCGATCAAGGGCACCTCAAACGAGTCCACAATCGGCTCGCTTTCCCGGTCGCATGGCGTTCTCGACGGTGTATCATCCGGTTCAACAACTGCGTTATTTCCGGCTGGCGTTGATGTCGCGGTCCTCCTGTTCATTGTGTGGCTTGTTGGCGCGGTTGCACTGACGGGACGTGATATCGGACGCTCAGTGCGCGCTCATCGCGTCGTCGCTCGGTCACGGGTGGTAAGAGAGTCGCATGTCTTGCGGCTGGCGACCGGACTGCGAAACCGTTTGCGGATTCAGCGACCGGTATTGCTTGTGGAGAGCGACGAGGTGTCTGGCCCGGCCACTTTTGGCATTTTTCGCCCCGTTGTGCTGCTCCCAACCGGAGCGGGCTCGTGGCCGATAGAGAACCTGCACACTGTGCTCGCGCACGAATTGGCACACGTCGCCCGGAAGGATTGTCTGACGGATGCGATCGCCCTTGCCGCGCGCAACTGCCACTGGCTCAATCCCATGGCATGGATCGCAGTGAGGCGGATGCGATTGGAGCGCGAGCGGGCCTGCGACGATCGCGTTCTGGAGATGGGCGTCAGGCCGGAACCTTACGCGACTCTGCTTCTCAATGTCGCGCGCGCGGCGTTGCACGAGCCGCTCGCCCACGGGCTTTCTCGTACCGCGGCACTAGCGATGGCAGCACCTCTGGAGCTCGAGTCGCGCTTGCTCGCGATCTTCGATCCCAGGCTGCGCCGTGGCGGTCTTCGGCGCGGCCAGAGATTCGCCCTGGCGACATTGGCGACTGCAGCGAGTGTGCTCATTGCCGCTCTTCGCCTCGAGGCTGCGTCCGGCGCGCCCGTGTCGCCCGCGGATGACGCAATCGGCCGCGACGCCAGCGGTCCCGTTGCTTCACTGGAGTTTGCATCGCGCACCGAGCGTCTTGCTCCCGCGGGGAAGCAACCGACACAATCCGATTCCGCGACAAGCACCCGGGGTGCGGTGCGACTCGCCCGCACACCTTCTCAGTCACGCGCTTCCGAGCCCGATACGCGCCAGGATTCTGTGGCGCATCCGCGGAGCGAGCGCGTGACGACCTCGCGACGTTCACTCGAGTACGCTCTAGCGGGATACGAAGTAGCGCGCGGCGGACCCGACTCCCTCCTTGCTGGCCGGTTGCGGGCGCAGCTGGACCGCGCACCCGAGTGGGAAGGGGACCTCGTGTCTGAGCGCTCGGCTTGGGCGCTCGCCCGCGTCCGCGACGGGAGAATCATCGAGCCAGTGGTCGATGAGCTGAAGAATTCCGATTGGCGTGTGCGGGCGTACGCGGCCTGGGTATTGGAGGAGGCCGGTGCCTCGGCGTTGCGCGACTCTCGCGCGACAGGCGATCTGATTGCTGCGCTGAGGCACCCTGTCTGGCGGCTTCGCGCCATGGCGGCGCACGCGCTGGCCGGGATAAGGGAACCGTCGGCACGCGCGGCGATGCTGGAGGCGCTGGACGACGAAGCGTGGCAGGTTCGAGTGGCTGCCGTCCACTATGTAGCGCGATTGGGAGACCGCACGCTTTTGCCCGAGTTGGAGCGGCTTGCGCGGGACAGGCACAGCGCCGTGCGTGGCGCCGCTGCCGAGGCGCTCACCGCCAACCGTACGGGAGAGTAACGAAGTTTACGTAGGCTGTTGATATGAGCGCGGTGCGATAGCCGTTACCGCGAGATGTCAAAAAACTGACACCAGACGCTTTGAAACCAGGCGTCGAAGAAAGAGGATGCTGCGATGAACGTATCGATTGTTACCGCGCTTTACCGCCAGACGAATTTCCGCAGGCTTGCAGCTGCGTTGGGATTGCTTCTCGCCGCCGGGCCGACGGCGTCCTTCGCTCAGACCGCCAGTGCTGCCCCGAACGGCTTTCCCGCGGAGCTGGATGCTTACATCGCGAAGGCGGTGAAGGATTGGGAGGTCCCGGGTCTGTCCATCGCCATAGTTCGGAATGATTCCGTGATCGTTGTGAAAGGCTACGGAGTGCGTGAGATGGGGAAGCCCGGAAAGGTGGACCAGAACACGGTTTTCGATGCGGCGTCGCTCACCAAGTCTTTCACCGCTACCGCCACGGCGATGCTCGTCGACGAGGGCAAGATGCGCTGGGACGATCCTGTGAAGCGTCACCTGCCGCAGGTGCGCTTCATGGATTCGTATCTCACCGAGAACCTGACTATCCGTGATCTGCTCGCACATCGGAGCGGGTTGGAGCCGGCGAACTTCTCCTGGCGTTTTACCGGAATAGATCGCGCCGAGCTGATACGCCGAACTCCGTTTCTGAAAGTCGCGGCGCCTTTTCGCACACAGATGATCTACTCGAATGTCGGCTACACACTTGCGGGGGAGGCGGCCGCGTCAGCCGCGGGCACGACATGGGAGGCGCTCGTTCGTGATCGCATCGTCAAGCCGTTGGGAATGAACTCGGCGGTCGTGAGTTACGCGGCCGTCGAGCGAATGCCGAATGTCGCTTCGCCACACGCTGTCATCGATGCGGTGCAGCGTCCCATTCGCCGTGAAGGAATAGGCCGCCAGGCAAATGCGCCCGCGGGCGCCGTGCAAGCAACGGCTGAAGATCTTTCGCGTTGGCTGAGGTTCCATTTGGGTGACGGGACATGGGAAGGGCGGCGCCTGGTGAGCGAAGCCGCCATGCAAGAGATGCATTCGCCGCAGATCATCATTCCCACTACACCGGCCTTCCGCACTGCGCGGCTGGTGAATTTTTTCGCGGCGTACGGATTTGGATTTCAGGTGATGGATTATCGCGGCCGTGCAATGCTCTGGCATAGCGGAGGCGGCGACGGTCAGCTCGCGTACATGGCGCTCCTGCCAAACGAAAAGATCGGCGTGGCTGTGCTGGTCAATTCTTGGATAGCCCCGGTCATACATGGCATGCTCGCGGGGCGCGTTCTTGATACGTATCTGGGCATCACGCCCCCGAGTGACGGGAGTGCGACAGGGTTGGAGGGCCGTGCGGCGCAACAGCAGCGGACGCGCGACGCTCGCAAGGCGGTGCGAGATGGGCTCGTCCCTGGGTCCGCTCCCGCACGTTCGCTATCGGCATATGCGGGCGTGTACGCTGACAGCCTTTACGGCGAGCTGACGGTGCGTGTTGAGCGCGGCTCCCTCGTCCTGCGAATGGGGCGCGAAGCGGCGGACCTCGCGCACCGAAGCGCCGACACATTTCTCGTGCGTTGGCGCGATCCGGTCTTCGACGAGCTGTATACCAACAACGGCACCTTCGCGGAGGGCGCGGGCGGCGTGGTCGACGCATTCACGATGCGTCTCAATCGCGACACGGTTTCGGTGCGCCGCGTCGCGGGGCGTTGAGAAATGCGGCCGATTTGC
Source organism: Gemmatimonadaceae bacterium (assembly GCA_014379205.1). Taxonomy (GTDB): domain Bacteria; phylum Gemmatimonadota; class Gemmatimonadetes; order Gemmatimonadales; family Gemmatimonadaceae; genus JACMME01. Next base: position 1,443 of record JACMME010000198.1, on the reverse strand, counting down.
GCCGTACTATGCCTTGGGTTGGCAGCAAGCTGCCACCGCGTGACACCGGTCGCCGTGGAACCCCAGCCATCTGCGTCGTCAGCGCCCAATCGCGTATTGCCACTCGCGTTCACCAACGTAACGCTCATCGATGGATCCGGCTCACCTCCGCGAACCGGCACCACGGTTATCGTCTCAGGCGGCCGAGTGAGTGGCATCTTCGCTACCGGGTCGCGTGCCCTTCCGGAGAATGCCCGTGTCGTAGATCTCGCTGGAAAATTTCTTCTTCCCGGTTTCATTGATGCGCACGTACACATCACGTACCCATTCACCACGCGGCCGCGCCAGGACTCGATTCTCACGTTCCTCTTTCACGGAGGCATAACCTCGGTTCGCGACATGGCCGGCGACGTCGTTGCGCTTTCCGCACTCAAGCAGACGGCACGAGCTCCATCTGCAGCATGGCCGCAGATTTACTACTCCGTTATCATGGCGGGAGCCGAGTTTCTGCGCACGGACCGGCGGACGGTGCCTGTGGCACACGGCATGACTCCAGGGGAAGCACCGTGGCTTCGCGCCATCAATGATTCCACGGACATCCCGCTCGCCATCGAAGTCGCGCGATGGACAGGAGCCACCGCGATCAAGTTGTATGCGGAGCTTCCCGCATCACTGGTTGCGAAGCTCAGCGATGAGGCGCACCGCCAGGGACTCAAGGTCTGGTCGCATTCGGCGATAATCCCCGCGCGGCCGAGCGACGCGGTAGCCGCGGGAGTGGACGTCCTTTCACATGGCGATGTCATGGTGCTAGAGGGAAACGACACCATGCCCGCGACTCTGGCAGGCTGGAACTCGGCTCGCCGGTACGCGGCCGTCCCAGTGGAGTCTCCGGCAATCACCAGGCTTCTGGAGCAGATGGCCCGGCGCGGGACGATCCTGGAGCCGACACTGTACGTGATCAGACGGTCCGGCGCACGCATGAGGCAGGATACAACTCGACGCGCGCTCTGGCCCATGGAAGACTGGTCGTACGCGCTCACCCGGCGCGCACAAGGATTGGGTGTACCCGTCGTGGCCGGGACAGACCTCATGGGCTGGCCCGCAACCGACTCGCTTCCCTACATTCACGATGAGATGGAGCTGCTCGTTTCAAAAGCGGGCTTCAGTCCGCTGCAGGCGATAACGGCTGCAACCCTCAACGGCGCGCGGTCAATCGGAATTGAGAAAGACTACGGAACGGTTGCCGTTGGCAAGGTCGCGGATTTCGTGATTCTGCGAAGCGACCCCACAGTGGACATTCGCAATACACGCACCGTCGATCTCATAGTGAAGGAGGGAGAGGTGCATAACCGCACGTGGCCCGGCGCGTTATCTTCTCAAGCGAGATAACACGTCAACTGGGCTGAACGCAGTTAGTTCTCCAGCAAGCACACGACCGAATGCATCGCACGGCCGCATAGGATG
>JACMME010000197.1 GCA_014379205.1 Gemmatimonadaceae bacterium | reverse complement strand
CGAGCCGGTGGTGGTGGAGATTGGAACCCAGCTGCTGCGAGTTCTCAGCCTGTCGGGGCTGTTCATCGCGGTCGCGCTCACTTACACCGGCGGGCTTCAGGGTACGGGCGACACCAAGAGTCCGCTGTATATCTCCGTCATTTCCCAGGTCTTGATTCCGCTGAGTATTTGTTTCGTGATCCAGCGCACCGGAACGTTGCAGCCGCTGCACATCTGGGTGGCGATTCTCGTGGGTCACGCGGTGCGGTGCGCGCTCAGCGTGCTCCGCTTCAATCAGGGTAAATGGCGCGGGATCGCGGTGGATATTGGCACTACCCCTAAGGCACCATTCCGATGAAGCATCTTTTTCGCGCGTTCGTGGCGCTCATCGGTGCACTCGCGACTTTTTATTTCGTTTATTGGGTGCCGTTCTCCTTCATTCCCGGCATCGAAAACCTGCGTTGGATTCCCTTCCTGGGTTCATTGGCTTCCGCAGTTGTTGTTGGGCGGTACATCTGGAAGGGCTCCGATTCAGTTGCCAATGGCTTTCTCGCCAGCGTCGTCAAAGGAGCGGTCGTCACGGGCGGGATCGGATTCGTGGGTGGATTCTTTGGGCCCATACTTTTTGCGCCGGAAGCAAACCAGGGGCCGTTGCTCGGCATCTTCATCACAGGCCCTCTCGGGTTTTTGCTGGGAGCAATCGGCGGTGGCATTTATTGGTTTGCGCGTGGGAGGACGTCCGATGCCTCGAATCCGGGACACGATTGACGGCGTTGCTCCGTACGCAGGTTCCGTTACGTGCCGGCAGCGAAGCTATACGTCTTTGCGCATAGGAGGGCTGCTGCGTGAATAGCGTCACGCGCGCGCTCAGGACGCACGTCGCCGTGCTCGGCGGCACGCTCGCTGTGTTCTGGGCAGTGTTCGTGGTCAACCTTCTGCTCGGTGGGGCGCTGCTGAGTCTCGGCGTCATCCCCCGAACTGCCGTTGGCCTGCGCGGCATCGTGTTCGCTCCGTTCCTTCACGCCAGCCTCGACCACATCGTCGCCAACAGCATCCCGTTCGTCGTGCTTGGCTGGATGGTGATGCTGCGCGATGAGCGACACTTCATTCCGGTGACGGTCGCCGGCATGTTCGGCTCTGCGCTCGTCGCGTGGCTGCTCGGCGCGCCGGGGTCCGTGCACATCGGAGCCAGCGGTGTGATCTTTGGCTATCTCGGCTTCCTGATGCTGAGCGGATGGTATTCGCGCAGCTTCGGCAGCATTGTCCTGAGCGCGGTAGTCACGGTCGTTTGGGGAAGTCTTGTACTGGGGATGATGCCGGGGGTACCGGGCATCAGCTGGCAGGCGCATGCTGGAGGCTTCCTCGGCGGAGTTCTCGCCGCGCGCGCATTCAAGCGACGCCATGTGGCTGCTGTTTCAATGAAATCAATTCGGTAGCACAGTCGATCCGGAGGATCCATGGCAAACATTCTGTGTGTTGCGGGGCCCAACTCGAAATACCGGGAGCAGGGGGCTCAGCCCGCCGGATTCTGGGCAGGTTTCTGGCACGGCTTGATCGTGCCTGTTGCATTCGTCGTCAGCCTGTTCAACACCGGCGTGCGCATTTACGAGAAGAACAACCGCGGCCGCTGGTATGACTTCGGCTTCATCATCGGCGCTTCGATTTCAATCGGAGGCGGAGGGCATGAAAGCGCGGAGTATACGGACCGGTTCAGATAGCCGAGAGGCTGAAAGCTCGTACTCGATCCCGCTACCTCCCAATCCACCAGGTCCCTTTCAGCACGAAGACATTCTCTGGTGGAGCGCCCCAGAGCTCCCTGAAATCGCGGCCGAGGTCGAACTCACCTGAGCCGATCGAGGCGAATCTGCT
>JACMME010000196.1 GCA_014379205.1 Gemmatimonadaceae bacterium | reverse complement strand
TATCTGAAGTCCAACCCGCCCTCCTATACCGGCGTCCACTTCATCGAAGACCAATGTAGGCACGCGGTCCAGGCGAGCGAGGATCGTTTTGAGCGCCAGCATGACGCGCGACATTTCGCCGCCGGACGCTACACGCGCCAGAGGTCGCGCGTCGTGACCAACGTTCAGGGCAACCTGGAATTCCACGTCTTCGAGGCCGTTCGGACCAATCTCGTTTCGAGCGGAGAGTGCCACCCCGAAACGGCCGTCCGTCATTCCTAGCTCCGGTAGGAGCCTGTCGACCTGATCAGCCAGCTTCAAGGCTGCTGAAGCTCGCGCCGCCGTTAGCGCTTTCGCCTCGGCCTCGACCGCATGAGCAAGTCCCCTTCGCCGAGCTTCGAGCTGCGCCAGATCGAGATGTGCGGAGTCGGCCAGATCGAGTTCTCTTCGAGCGGTCTCACCTGCAGCGATGACATCGGCGAGAGCAGGGCCATACTTCTTTCCCAGCCGGAAGAGTAGATCGCGCCGCTGTTGCACGGCTTCCAGGCGCCTGGGATCGAGCTCGACGGCGTCTGCATAAGCATCGATTTCGCGGATCAGCTCCTCGAGTGCATAGTAGGCGGTGTCGAACAGCTCTTGCAAACGAGTAATGGTTGGGTCGATACGCTGGAGGGACACGAGCGATCGCGCCGCAGCACGAAGGGCGTGCAAAGCTGACGGTTCGTCACCCTCGATCAGCCCTGAGAGAGCGCGCGCCAGGGTTTGAAGCTCGTCGGCATGCTCCAGTCGATGAGCTTCTTCCTCCAGATCCGCGTCCTCTCCCACCTGAAGCTTCGCAGCATCGATCTCGCCGACAACGTGACGGAGATAGTCGGCTCTTTGCCTGGCTTCAGACTGGCGCGCGGCGAGTGTGTCAATCTCGCGGGTGACCGCGGTGAGCGCTCCGTGCGCGTCTCGAGTTCGTTCAGCAGCGCCGGTTGCGCCGCCAAAGGCGTCGAGAATGGCACGCTGCGCATCGGGATCGAGCAGCGTTTGCGCCTCGTGCTGTCCGTGCAGATTGACCAACAGGCGGCCAATCTCGGCGAGAACGCCGGCTGTTGCCGCGGCGTTGTTGATCCACGCTCGGGTGCGACCTGTTGCGGCTACCTCGCGACGCAACACCACTACACCATCCTCGGCATCGAAGCCACGTTCATCGAGGGAGCGTGCGACATCCTCGCTGGAACCGATTTCGAACGCACCTTCGACAATCGCCTTATCGGATCCAGTTCGAATCACATCGCTACTGGCTCGCTCACCGAGCAGTAGTCCAAGGGCGCCAACAATTATCGATTTTCCGGCTCCGGTTTCGCCCGACAACACGTTGAAGCCGGTGGAAAGCTGCAGGGTAAGGGAGTCAATGATCGCAAAATTTCGTATTCTGAGCTCTGTTAGCACCCGTCGCCCTCGTCGCGACCGCGCAGGCCTCCCCAATGGAGCTTGCGCCGCATGCGCGCGAAAAACGTGGTATCGCTGAAGCGCACGATGTCTACAGGAGTACCCGCCCGGCGCACCGTCAGGGTGTCGCCTGCAAGCAAGCTCGCGCCGACCTGCCCATCGATCGTAACCAGTAGCTCCTCCGGACCGTCTTCCGAGCGCAATTCCACCACCTGATCCGGAGGCAGGACGACTGGCCGGATTGCGAGTGTATGAGCGGAGATGGGTGTCAGGACAATCGATTCGAGCGTTGGCACAACTACGGGACCGCCCGCGGAAAGACTGTACGCTGTGGAACCCGTAGGAGTCGAGATGATCATGCCGTCAGATGCGAAGGCGGCGATCAGCTCCGCGTTCACATACACACGCAAGTTGAGAACGCGCGCGAAACCGCCCTTGTGAAGGACAACATCATTGAGGGCGCGCCAACGTGTTTCGCCGCGCATGCTCGACTGCTGCACGTCGAGCACCATGCGTTGTTCCACCGCGTGGTCGCTACTCGAGAAGCGGCGCAACGCGTCCTCGAGGCCTTCAACGCCACAGCAAGTCAGGAATCCGAGTCGGCCCAGATTGATCCCCAGCAGTGGCACGCGTCGGCCATCGAGAAATCGCGCACCGCGGAGCATCGTCCCGTCACCGCCAAGTGTGAGCAGCAGATCGAGATCGGACAACGCAGTAAGCTTCTCCCCACCAGCATCGGCCGCGAGTCCCTCCTCGAACACCAGCGACATTTCGAGCTCCGGAGCGCACCTTCGGAGTCTAACCAGAATGTCCTCGAGGCCCTCGTAGCTGTTATTCCCAACAACGCCGACGCGGATCAACCTGCGACCGCTTCGCTCTCGCGGAGCGCCCGAACCCGCGCTGCAATCCCCATTTCGTCCAGTCCGAGAAGCGCGAGCTGCCGCTTCCTGGCTGCTTGCTCGATGAACCGGTCCGGGACGCCGTGCACGGCGACCTTCATGCCTGGATCGGCGCGACCAATCACGGCGGCCATGTGGGCGCCGAAGCCGTTAACCACTGTGCCCTCTTCGACGACGAGAATTTGCCGGTGACGCTGCAATACCGCCGCGAGCGTCAGCTCATCGTGAGGTTTCATGAAGCGGCAGTTCACAACCGTTATGCTCAATCCCTCCGCTGCGAGCTGTGCAGCAGCAGCCAGCGAGTAAAGAACCATGGTTCCGACTGCCAGAATCGCCACCTCACTGCCGTTGCGAAGCACTTCCCAGGTTCCGTACGACACAGGGGGTAGCTCGCCGATCGCAGGTACCAAATCGGGAGTCGCGTCACGCGGATAACGCATGCAGAACGGACCGGTCGTATGACCCATGGCTGAGCGCAATAGCCCGAGCATCTCTGCTCCGTCCTTTGGCGCCGTTACAGTCATGCCCGGAACAGCCAACATATATGCGATGTCGTACAGGCCCATGTGCGTAGGCCCGTCTTCGCCCACGAGGCCAGCCCTGTCCATACAGAAAATTACGGGCAAATGCTGTATGGCCACATCGTGGATGACGTTGTCGTAAGCTCGCTGAAGAAAGGTCGAGTAAATCGCGACGACGGGGCGAATGCCCTGGGTTGCCAGACCGGCGGCGAAGGTAACCGCATGTCCTTCGGCAATTCCGACGTCGAAGAAGCGGTCAGGATGATTCTTGGCGAAGATGTTGGTGCCTGTACCTCCAGGCATCGCCGCGGTGATGGCTACCAGATCGGATCGCTCAGCTCCGAGCTCGGAAAGTCCCTTGCCGAAAACCGCGGTGTAGGCCGGATTGGCGGACGATTGCGTTCGCTGCTTTCCAGTCGCGGGGTCATGTCCTGGCGGCAGCGCATGCCATTTTTCTCCGTGTTCGCCAGCCGGAAACCCTCTACCCTTTTGTGTTATGACGTGCACAAGGCGCGGCGAGCGGAGGGCACGCACCACGGTCATGGTGTCGACCATCACATCGAGGTCATGTCCGTCAATCGGTCCGAAGTAGCGAAACCCAAGCTCCTCGAAGAGAACGCCGGGAGTAAGAAAGGACTTTACGCTTTCCTCCCATTTGCGCACGAATCCACCGATGCTCGAGAGCGGGCCCGGCAGATCGTCGACGACTTCGCCGATTTTGCTCCTCAGACGGTTGTACAGAGGGTTGCGTTGCACCGATCCGAGATAGCGCGACATCGCGCCTACATTTGGCGCGATCGACATTTCGTTGTCGTTGAGAATGACGATGATGTCCCGATCGGAAGCACCCGCGTTATTCAGCCCCTCGTACGCGAGCCCGCATGTGAGCGCACCATCACCGAGTACCGCTGCGACGCGAAAGTCGTCGCCGTTGATGTCGCGAGCTGTCGCCATGCCGAGCGCGGCGGATATTGCGGTGGCTGCGTGGCCGGCCCCAAAGGTGTCATATGGGCTTTCGGTGCGCTTGAGAAACCCTGAAAGACCCTCCTCCTGCCGCAGTGTCTCGATCAAGCCGTTGCGTCCAGTCAAAACCTTGTGGGGATACCCCTGATGCCCAACGTCCCAAACCAGCTGGTCGCGAGGGGTATCGAACACGTAGTGCAACGCGACTGACAGCTCGACTACTCCCAACCCCGCACCAATGTGCCCGCCCGTCCGCGAGCAGACGTCGATAAGCCGTGCGCGAATTTCAGCGGACAGAATTCTTAGATCGTCGCGGCTGAGAGATTTCAGCTGAGCGGTGTTGTGTAAGCGTTCCAGTATCATTTTTTTCGTTCCACCGAGAAGCGTGCAATTTGCTCGAGTTCGTCCGTGAGGAGACCAGCGGCATCGAGTGCGCCGCAGGCTTCGTTGGCGAGAGAGTGCGCGCGATGTCGTGCTCCGTCCACTCCGAGGAGAAGCGCATAGGTGCTCTTCCTGAGCTCGGCGTCCCGTCCGGCGGTCTTACCCAGCTCGGCTGTGGTGGCGGTAGCGTCCAGCACATCATCGGCGATCTGGAAGGCGAGGCCGAGCGCGACTCCGTACCTGCCGAGAGCGTCAAGCTCGGTGTTATTCGCGCCCGCCGCGATTCCGCCTACCCGCACCGCTGCTTCGATCAAGCGTCCTGTTTTCGCGCGGTGAATTTTCTCGAGTTCATCGAGCGTGAGAGTGCGCGCTTCTCCGGCAAGGTCCAGCAGCTGCCCACCAACCATTCCGGCCGCGCCAGAGGCACGCATGAACTCCTGAACAATGCCCCCGCATTCTTCGTCAGGCAAGCCGAGCCCCCGTGCCGAGATGAGCATGAACCGCACTGCGAGGGGTACCATTACAACACCGGCAACTGCGGCAACGTGCGGACCGAACACGCGATGAGTGGTAGGGCGGCCGCGCCGCACGTCGTCGTCATCCATGCAAGGTAGATCATCGTGCACGAGAGAATAGGCGTGCACTACCTCGACGGCTGCTGCCAGAGCTGATGCATCGCCGCGGCCACCCACCGCACGATAAGCAGAAAGCAGCAGGATAGCGCGGATTCGTTTGCCAGCGCCGAGCAGGCTGTAGCGGATCGCTTGTGCCACGGCGCCGGTTCCCAGGTCCGGAAAGCTGTCGCACAGCAGTTCGATCTGCGCACCAACCGCCAATCGGTCGGCGCCGAAGTCAAGCATGGTTGTGTCAGTCACGAAGCGGAGATAGGGTGAAGCCGCCGTCGGCCCGCTCCACCAGTTGATTCACCTGCGCCTCGGTTTGCACGAGAGCCAGCTGCGCCACCCGAAGTCGCTCCACCCCCTCCTGAAAGAGCGCGAGTGCGCGATCCAGCTCCACATCATCACGCTCCAGCTCGGCAACGATCGCGTCGAGGCGGGCCAAGTCGGTTTCGAAGGACATATCTACGCTTCCTTGCCTTGACGCCCGCTGAGCTTGCGCGGCGACACTGCCTGCTCGCGCTCAAGCGCATCCGATGTCGCGCGCACGACACCATCGTTCATTCGCAATCTGAATTGCGTGCCGGGAGGGAGCGACTCGATACTCGTGTGTGTGACGCCCTCGGGCGTCTGTGCTACCGCGTACCCGCGCGTAAGAACTGCGAGAGGACTCAACGCATCCAGCCGACCCGCGAGGGATTCGATCCGAGCTCTTCGAAGCTCAATTACGCGCCTACCCGCGCGAGACAGATCCTGCCCGGCTCTGTCCACTGCCCTCCTGGCAAGCGCGGCCCGTCGCTTCAATGCGCCGCGCAAGTTCATTGCCAAGGCCGTGAGCGCGGCGTGCATATCTGCAAGGAGCGGGATGGCTGCCTCTGCGGCAGCGGAAGGCGTGGCGGCACGTACATCCGCGACCAGATCGCACAGCGTGATATCAATCTCGTGACCGACTGCGCTTATGGTGGGGATGGGGCAGCTCGCGACCGCGCGTGCCACACGCTCATCGTTGAATGCCCAGAGATCTTCCCGGCCTCCACCGCCGCGACCGACAATGAGAATGTCCCCGAGACCCCACCGTCCCACTCGCTCTATCGCTGCGACGATCTGCCCCGCCGCGCCATCTCCCTGCACCCGCGCGGGAACGACGATAATTTCCACATCAGGCGATCTTCGCCTGGCCACCGCGATGATGTCGCGAAGTGCTGCTCCGTCGAGACTCGTAACGACGGCGACTCGCCGGGGATAGGGTGGTAGCCGTCGTTTTCGCGCCGGGGCGAGTAGTCCATCGACCTCGAGTCGCGCCCTGGTGGCTTCCATGGCTTTGCGCCACAGTCCGTCTCCAATTCCGTCGAGCTCGACGACGACAAACTGCATGTCGCCGCGTGCCGGATATACCGTCAGCTGGCCCCGCGCCACGATTTGCATCCCTTCGTCCGGCGCGACGGGTATGCGGAACCGGTCCCGTGACCAGACAACACATTTCACCTGCGCTTTCTGATCGCGCAGGCAGAAGTACCAGTGGCCGTTCCGGTGCGCCTTGAAGTCCGTCACCTCCCCGCGGATCCATAAAGGTGCGAATGCACCTTCTACAACGTCCTTGGCAATGCGGGTAAGCGTAGCCACCGAGACCGCGGATTCGGCAACCTCACCGGGTGCGCGCGACTGGCTCGGTCTGTCCGGCAGAGCCCGAGCTCCGGCGGTCCTGTTTACATCGGCGGGCGGACTTTCAGGCAGGTCCCCGAAAAGATCGAAGGACGCAGAGGCCTGCGCGCCGCCCTCGTGTCCCTGTTCAGGCCGGCGCGCCATCAGGAGATGGCGCGCTCCGCAGCGCGGACAGTGTTGCGCAGTAGCATTGCAATGGTCATCGGCCCGACACCACCAGGGACGGGTGTCAACTTCGACGCCACCTCGCGAACGCTGTCGAACTCAACATCTCCTACAAGCCTGTGACCACTGGGCGCGGATTCATCATTCACTCGGTTGATACCTACGTCTATGACGACGGCGCCCGGTTTCACCATATCCCCTCGGAGCATGTTCGCCTTGCCGGCTGCGACGATGAGAATGTCCGCGCGCCTCGTGAACTCCGGCAATGACTTCGTCCGGCTATGGCAAACGGTTACCGTCGCATTCGCACCTGGCTGGTTCTGGAGCATGATCGCCGCCATTGGCTTTCCCACGATATTGCTGCGCCCGATTATGACACAGTGCTGTCCATCCGTCTCCACGTCAGATCTCGCAAGTAATTCGCGGACACCCGCTGGCGTTGCGGGCACGAAACCGTCGGTATCACCAATCAGCATCTTCCCGACGTTTACCGGATGAAAACCGTCGACATCCTTTTTCGGATCGATGCGCCGTATGACCGCATCAGCATCCAGATGCCGGGGGAGCGGCATCTGCACCAGGAAACCGTGGATGGCAGGATCAGCGTTGAGATCATCGACCTGCGAGAGCAACTGCTGTTGTGATATCGACGCCGGAAGGCGCACTGTGACGCCATGCATTCCCGCACCGGTACATGCCTTGTCCTTGTTTCGAACGTATACCGTGCTGGCTGGATCGTCCCCAACCAGAACCACAGCCAATCCGGGCTGCATGCCGCGCACGGACAGTGCGGCGACGTCACGCGCAACTTCCTCCCGTATCGTCCTCGCGATTGCCGCGCCGTCGATCACCTCAGCGGGCAAAATCCACCGTTCTGGTTTCGCGGATGGCCACCACCTTGATTTGACCAGGATACTGCAACTCCGACTCAACGCGTCGCGCGATCTCCTCCGTAAGTGAGGCCATCTGAATATCATTGATGCTGTCGGGATTGACGATCACCCGAATTTCACGGCCCGCCTGAATCGCGAATACCTTTTCGACGCCATCATAGCTCGAAGCGATCTTTTCGAGTCCTTCGAGCCGTTTCACGTACGTTTCGAAGGCTTCGCGACGGGCACCTGGACGCGAACCCGAGATTGCGTCCGCAGCCTGCACCAGCACCGAAATCTCGCTCTCGTGCGGGACATCGTCGTGGTGTGCGGCAATGCAATTGATCACTAGCGGATGCTCACCGTACTTCGTAGCCATTTCGACACCCAACTGAACGTGGGTGCCTTCATGTTCGTGAGTAAGCACCTTGCCGACATCGTGTAGCAGCGCTCCCCGTTTGGCCATGATGACATCAAGGCCAAGCTCGGCCGCCATGATACCGGCGAGCCAGACAACCTCTTTTGAGTGGTTGAGAATGTTCTGCCCATAGCTGGTCCGATACCGCATTCGGCCGACCAGCCGTATGAGCTCTGGATGCATACCGTGGGCAGCCGCTTCGTATGCCGCCTGTTCCCCCAGCTCCTGGATGGCTATGTCGACTTCCTTGCGCGACTTGGCAACCACCTCTTCTATCCTGCCAGGGTGGATACGGCCATCGGCCACGAGCTTTGTGAGCGCCACTCTGGCGATTTCCCGTCGTACCGGATCGAACCCTGAGACCACGACTGTATCCGGAGTGTCATCGATAATGACGTCAACTCCAGTGGCCAGCTCGAAGGCACGAATGTTCCGCCCCTCACGACCGATAATGCGCCCCTTCATTTCATCGTTTGGAAGGGCGACGGACGAAACCGTTATCTCAGCCGTGTGGTCCGCCGCTACTCGCTGAACCGCCAGCGCTACAATCTTTCTGGCTTCGCGATCCGCATTTCGTCTGGCCGTCTCACGAATCTCGCGCAGCCGGTTGGCCGCGTCCGCATGAGCTTCCTCCTCCATCCGTTGCATCAGCTCGGCCTTCGCATCCTGTGCCGACATGCCCGCCAGCTGCTCGATTCGACGGCGACCCTCCGCGGTCATCCGGTCGATCTCCTGCTCACGGTCCAGCATGGATTTTTCCTTTCGCCCAAGCTCGCTCGCGCGACGGCCCAGGTCCTTGTCGCGCACGTCCAGCGTATCGAATTTTCGGTCCAGTACAGTTTCACGTTCCTGAAGGCGCCGCTCTCCCCGCTCGATTTCCTCGCGTCGCTTTGAAGACTCCTGCTCCCACTGCTCCCGCAGCTTGAGCATTTCCTCCTTGCCCGAGACCACCGCGCTCTTGCGAAGCGAATCGGACTCGCGCTGAGCTTCGTCGAGAATTCGCTTCGCGGTTTCTTCCGACGTGGTCCTGGACTCCACGTGGCGTTTTCTCTCGGCGCCGGCACCTGACCTTTGTCCCAGAAAAAAGAATGCCGCGGAGGCGACAACCAGGAGCGCGCCAGACGCGGCCATGATGGCAGTTTCGTTCATTTGGATCTATACTCCAACCGCGACCCAAAGCCGCGGCAGCAGGGAAAGAACCGCGAACGGCAGCCACCCCCTTCCGACTGCGTCGCGCGTCCGGGCCAGCGCCGACGAAGGGCGCGGGATGGGACGAGCTAACCGCAAAGGAGCATTGGAGCTACGTGCCGAACCGGGTGATGCCTGAGAAACTACGCGAGCCTGCCTGAAAACGCAAACTGGGGGCTTATGGCCGATGGCTTATAGCTGATCGCGGAAGACGGATTGCGGATAGTGCCAGTTGGTGAGTGGTTTACCTTAAGCCATTACCATCAGCCATCAGCCATTAGCTATCGGCTTCTCCAGCGCGTTTTGCAGGTGGCAGCCACCTCCGAACATCCGCCGAAAGCGAGAGCAGACCGTTCTCCAGTTCGTCCCGGGCTTCCCGAGATCGAAATAGTTGATCGGTAATCTGCAAAGCGGCGAGAATTGCCGCTCGGTGGGTTTCGACCACGGTGCCGCTGTCAATTATCGACTTGATAACTCCATCCACGTGTTCGGCGACAGCACGCGCGTGCTCAGGAGTAGCATCGCTCTTCAGCGAGTACTCCTCGCCCGCGATTGTCACTTTCACCGCCACCTTGCGTGAGCTCACCTCTCAACTCCTGATTCACCTTGTTGCCTCAGGAACCTCAAACGTTCCAGGAGCTGGGAAGTCTGTTCCCGTGCGCCGTCCACCTTGTTTGCAAGGCGCCGGTTTTCTTCTTCCAGCGCTCTGACGCGTTGATCCTCCAGTGGACGTAAGTGGAGTTGGTCGACCCGCTCCAGCTCTCGAACCCGGTTTTCCGCTTGCTGAGCGCGCCGCCGCCACGATGCCATCTCGTCGCCCAGCAAGCGGATAAGCGACTCGAGCTCATGCAACGCCGCAAGATCATGCTGTTCGTTGTCGGACACCGAGTTCTCCCTCCAGGGTTCGCAGCAGTCGCTCTCGCCGACTGGATATCTCGCGACTTTCCAAAGTCCTTTCCGGATGCCTGAATACGAGATGCCAGGCAATACTTCGCATCCCTTGGGTAATTGAATCCCCTCTATACTCGCTCAGCAGGGTGAGCTTCTCAAGCAGTGTTCCCGCCGATCTCCTTATTGCCTCCTCTACCTGTTCAGCCCGCATGTCGTTTGGAACAAGCACGGCGATGTCGAAGCTCGACGATGGTGTGGTTGGAAGGACCTGGTAACGAATTTCATGCGAGGCAGGCGATTGGCTCACCGCAACCGACTTGTATCTCGCGGTGCCGGCAGCCGCGACCGGCTCAGCGGTCAATCGCTCGACGCTGACCTCCGCACCGAACGCCTGTGCAGCCCACAGCGGCGCGTCAAGCGAAACTTTCCTTACCTCGCCCCTTCTGGCGCCATCGATTTCGATAGTCCAGAGTACATCGCCCTCACCGGGCCGGAATGCCGATCGTGAGCCAGGGGCGACCGCGCGCGTGATTTCCTCACCAAGCGCCTTGGCGTCCCATTCGTCGAATGCCGGCGATGGCGGTTCGGTCCAGTGCGCCGGTCGTCGATCCCCCAGAATAAGTGCCGCAACATGCATTTCCTCCCGCGGCAGGTCAGCGTCGCCGGGATCGAAAACAGAGCCGATCTCGAATAACCTAATGTTACGCTGCATCTGTGAGAGGTTGTGCTCAGCCCGCCGGGACAGCGTATCCAGCAGCTCACGCCGAAGGTATGCCTCATTCTCGGCAATAGGATTCGCAACGCGGACGAACCCACGCTCCGCTCCCGAAACGAACGGCATTGGCCTGGCCTCGAGAAGACCCTTCATGACGAGTGCTTCCCGGACCCGCTTAAGAACAGTGTCCAACGGTGACGCGGGCACCGAGCCCGACCGGAACGGGCGCAGCTCTTCGGAAAAGCTGTCGAATCCACGAAGTCGAGCGATCTCCTCTATGAGATCGACCTCGGCTCGCACATCCCCGCGCCAGGACGGAATCTCAACATCGAAGGAAGAATCGCCCTCATGTTTGGCGCACTTGAAACCAACGGAAGTCACCAGGCGCTCGATCTCGGCTGCCGGAATTGGTTCGCCGAGGAGCTGAGCCACGCGGCTCACTCGCAAGACTGCCTTCGCTCGCGCCCGGGGAGCTGGGTAAAGATCCACAGGCGCTCCATCCACTTCGCCGCCGGCAACTGCCAGAATCAGCGAGACTGCGCGCGCGAGGGCTGCCGAAGGAAGTTCTATGTCTGTGCCTCGCTCGAAGCGATAACTGGCATCGGTAGACAGCCCCAGAGCACGACGGGTTCGACGTACCGATGCAGGATCGAACGTTGCGACTTCGAGAAAAATGTCCTTTGTCGCATCCGTCACTTCGCTCTCACTGCCGCCCATCACGCCGGCAATTCCCTGGGCACGCTCCGCATCAGCAATCACTGTCATCTGCGGGTTGAGAATCCGATCTACGCCATCGAGTGTTCGCAGGCGCTCATCGGCTGAGGCGCGACGCACGATAACGGCGGAACCTTCGAGCTTGGCTACATCGAAGGCGTGCATGGGCTGCCCCAGCTCGTGCAGCAGGTAATTTGTCGCGTCAACGACGTTGTTGATCGATCGCGCCCCAACCGACTCGAGCCTCGCCGTGAGCCACGCCGGGCTGGATCCGATACTCACACCCCGAATGACCACACCCATGTACCTCGGCGCACCTGCGGCATCCTCGAGACGCACCTCGACGCTTCCCGCGCGAAGGGCTGAGGCGGCTACCGAGGGAGCAGTTGCAAACGAGTGCGACACATCAGGCAGGTCGGGCCAACGCATGGGTTGCTGGCTAGCAGCGGAGATCTCACGGGCGATTCCAAGGTGCGACAACAGATCGGGCCGGTTGGGCTGCACATCAATGACGTAGCGTGTATCACCGACACCCATCGCGGATGTGAACGGCGTCCCTGGCGCCGCCTCGGTGTTCAGCTCGAGAATCCCCTCGTGGTCGTCGCCGAGTCCCAACTCCCGCGCTGAGCACAGCATGCCGTTGGACAGACTGCCGCGAATCTTTCGCTTTTCCAGCTTGAGGCCGCCGGGGAGAGTGGCGCCCGCAGGCGCGAAGGGATAGCGCTTTCCCGCCGTTACGTTGGCGGCACCACACACAACGTCCAGGAGCTCCCCTGTGCCGGCATCCACCCTGGTCACCCACAGGTGGTCGGAGTTGGGGTGCCGCGAGGCCTCCACAACGTACCCGATCACAATCTCGCTCAGATCAGCACGGAGAGACACCATGTCGTCGACCGTCGCGCACCGCGCCGTTATCAAATCGCGGAGGGCGGCTGGAGTCATACTGGTTTGGACGAAGGCATTGAGCCAATCGTGGGATGCGTTCATCTGGCGAACTGCTCCAGGAAGCGAACGTCGGAATCGTAGAGAAGCCGAATGTTTGGGATGCCGTATCGCAGCATTGCCATGCGGCCTGGACCCATCCCGAAGGCCCAGCCGGTGTATCGTTCCGCGTCGACACCTGCGCTCTGCAACACTGCAGGATGCACCATACCGGAACCGAGGATTTCCATCCAGCCAGTCCCTTTGCATCCGGAGCAGCCGCGTCCGGAGCAAAGCTGACATTCAACATCCATTTCCGCCGACGGCTCCGTGAATGGGAAGTAACTGGGCCGAAAACGTGTTTTCGTCTTGCCGAACAGGCGATTGGCGAAATAGGAGAGTGTCGCCTTCAAATCGACGAAACTCACACCTTCATCGACCGCCAGACCTTCGATTTGCGAGAACATCGGCGCATGCGACGCGTCGAAGAAGTCGCGACGGTAAACATTACCGGGCGCGAGTATTCGAATTGGGGGCGGATACGACTGCAGCGTTCGCACCTGTACCGGTGACGTGTGCGTACGCAGAAGCACTTCTTTCCCCAGGTATAGCGTGTCGTGCATGTCCATCGCGGGGTGGTCCGCGGGGAAATTCAGTGCGCCGAAGTTGTACCACTCGAGCTCCGCTTCCGGGCCGAGAGCGATAGTAAAGCCGATGTCGCGGAAAATGCCTTCGATTTCTTCGATGATCAGGGTCACCGGATGCTTCGCACCGCGCCAGCTTTGCCGTCCCGGCATGCTGAGGTCGAGAGTGGGTTGGGGCGGTGTATCCGCATCGAGGGAAACCTTTCGTGTTTCCAGCTCCTCTTCTATGGCCACGCGCGCAGAATTGGCGCGCGCGCCTGCTTCCCGGCGATCCGCTTCGGGAAGCGATGGTAATTCGCGCATGAGCTGGCTGAGGCTCCCGTTCTTGCGACCGATGAGAGCATTTCTCACGTCAGTAAGCTCGAGCGGGGTAGCTGCCGCCGAGATCCTTGCGGACCCTTCGACATGAGCGCGCTGCAGTGCCTCGAAAAATTCCTGGGTTGTCATGTAACAAAAAAGGATTGGAACACAAAAGGCGGCGGAAGCGACGACCACTCGGTCACGCTGCCGCCGCAAAAAGAACCAGGATAGGAAGTCGGACGCCTAGGTCGAACAGCAAGCCGGCTGCGACACCAGGACACTGATCAAGCGCTTTTTGCCAGCTCCGCGAGTGCTGTGAATGCAAGTGGGTCGCGGACGGCCAGATCAGCTAGAATCTTACGGTCGACTTCGATGCCGGCCTTCTTGAGGCCGCTCATAAACACATTATAGCTCATGTCGTTCTGGCGAGCTGCCGCGTTGATACGAATGATCCAGAGACGACGAAACTCACGCTTCTTGTTCTTGCGGTCCCGATAGGCGTACAGCCAACCGCGCTCGACGGTTTCCTTGGCAGCTTTCCACAACTTGCTCCGTCCGCCGTATGCACCCCTGGCGGCCTTCATGATCTGATTTTTGCGCCTGAGGCGCACGACGCTGGATTTTACGCGAGGCATGCTAAGTGGCTCCTTATGCCTGAATAAGGCGCTTCATGCGCTTGGTATCGCCCTTCGTCTTGATGAGCGAAGACTTGCGAAGGTTGCGCTTTCGTTTGGAGGACTTCTTGGTCAGTATGTGGCTTTTGTTGGCCTTGTAGCGCTTAACCTTGCCAGATGCGGTCAGCTTGAACCGCTTCGCGGCGCCCTTGTGCGTCTTCATCTTCATCAGAAAACTCCCGTCCGTTAGCGCCTACTTGGGCGCGAGTATCATAGTCATGTTCTTGCCTTCGAGCTTCGCGTCGGTTTCCACCTTTGCAATGTCCGCCAGATCCGCCGACACGCGATCCAGTACGAGCTTGCCTATTTCAGGGTGCGCCACCTGCCTTCCCCGAAACATCATGGTCACCTTGACCTTGTTTCCCTCTCCCAGAAATCGCCTTGCGTGTCGCGTTTTGGTGTCGAAATCGTGATCATCAATTCCAGGACGATATTTTACTTCCTTGAGGTGGATCACGTGTTGCTTCTTTTTCGCCTGCCGCGCCTGCTTGGCCTGCTCGAACTTGAACTTGCCGTAGTCCATTATGCGGACCACTGGCGGGCGCGCCATCGGAGCTACTTCCACCAGGTCCAGCCCGCGCTCGAGTGCAGCGGCGAGCGCCGCGTCGAGCTCCAGAATTCCCATCTGACTTCCGTCCGGCGCGATTACTCGAAGCGGACTAATGCGGATCTGCCGGTTGACCCGAACTCGCTTGGTGGTGTCCTGAATTGTGGAGCTCCTTGCGCTTAAAAGACAAAAAAACGGACCCAATGCTCCGGAGTCCGCAATACCTGACGTCGCCTCACGATGCTCGGAAGCGTGCATTCAGCCTTGATGAACTCCTTCAGCACGCCTCGCCGGTAGGTTGCAGCGAGGGCCGGAGGGTGAGGGCGGAATACTCCGCCCTACTTTACCATGTTGTCTGGCCGAAACTTAGACTCGCTCGAGACATGAGTCAAGCGGCGTCAATCAGGATGATTCCGCAAGCTTGTACGTCTTCCCATCATGGATTACGCGCCCCGACTCCACCAACGCATCGTGCTCGAAAAAGAGCAGCCACTCCTCGTCCATCGCCTGCCGTAACACACGGCGCTTGGTTTCCAGTGTTACGAGCGGCTCCACGTCGTAGCCCATTATCCAGGGAAGCGGAAGGTGCGCCGCCGTTGGCACCAGGTCGGCAAGAAAGCACGCTATTTCTCCACCCGATTGCAGCAGGATGCTCTGGTGATGAGGTACGTGCCCGGGCGTCGGCAGAACCCGGATTCCGGGCAGGATCTCTGTCTCGCCGTCGACGAGTGTCAGCCTGTCCATCTTCTGCAAGGGAACGAAGTTATCGCTGAAATAACTGGCGGCTGTTCTCTCATTGGTGCTCGTCGCGTAGTCGAACTCCCCGCGTTGAATAACGTAGCGTGCACGCGGGAATGACAAGCTCACCTCACCGCCTTCACTCCGATATGTGTTGCCACCTGCATGATCGAAGTGGAGATGGGTGTTGATCACGTAAGCGATGTCTTCTGGAGCGAAGCCGGCCTTGGCAATTCCGTCCTCCAGGAATGTTCGACCGTTCACTCCTCGATTCTCGATACCGTAGACGTCGTAGAACTTGTCCGTCTCCTTGTTACCGGCACCGGTATCGATAAGTACGGGACCAGCGTCGTGTTCCACGAGAAGACAGCGCATGCCCAGGGGTATTCTGTTTCGTTCATCAGCCGGAATGCGTTTCTCCCACATCGGCTTCGGAACCACGCCAAACATTGCGCCCCCATCGAGCTGCACACCTCCAGCCTGAATGAAGTGAATGGTCCAGGCACCATGACGAAGCGTGCGCAGGAGCGGAGTCGGCGCGCTCAAGACGTCGTATCCACGTCAACGGGGCCTGGCAACGCAGACCGCCGACGCCTGCCACGTTTTCCTCGATCCCGACCAAGCAGCCGTTGCAGCTCGTGCCAATTCTCACATTCCTGACCGCGCGCGTCCGCCAGCAGCTTGAGCAGTACGTGAGCCGTCGCCAGCGCGTCCCCGCCGGCGCGATGCCGAGCGGTAATGTCTACCCCATAGTGATGGGCGACGGAGTCCAATCGCCGGCTGCGCAGATGAGGCAAAAGCTTCCGCGCCAGTCGCACGGTACACAGCCGCTCTCCTTCCAGGCGATGCCCGGTTGCCCGCTGCACTTCCGCGCTCACAAATCTCCAATCGAAATCAGCATTGTGTCCTACAAAGATGCGGCCGGACATCATCCCCACCACGCGCTCGCAAACGTCGCGGAAGCGTGGCGCGTCCCTGACCATGCTCCAGGAAATGTTGGTCAGTGCGGAAATCATTGGCGGAATTGGGCGTTCGGGGTTTACGAGTGACTCGAATCGTTCCACGACCTGTCCGCCGCGAACGATTACCGCCGCGATCTCGGTGATACGATCCCCCCGCCACGCGCAGCCGCCGGTCGTTTCGACATCCACAACGGCGTAAGCGAGCGTAGACAAGGGAACGACAATGAGCTCTTCGGACGCCGACGTTGTGCGGCGATCGTCGAGCGCCATTTCGCACTGTTCGACGTGACGCGCAACGGTGTGCCAACGCCCATCGTCCAGACGGCCAAAATCGGGGAGAGCCGCAAGAAGCGCCGCGGCCATGTGTTCGGCGACCAGCGGAGGTACACCCGGCAGCTGGCACACATGGCTGACAAGCGAGACGGAATTGGCGGGCCCTTCCGCCAGAAATTCGATTGCGCGCAGCGCGAGTCCGCTAGGCGGTAGACGAACCGACGTACCCGCCGGGACCTGCGCCGCAGCAAGAAGCGCGGCCTGCGAATTCAGCTCCAAGGATCGTCACGCGACAAAGGCAGTGTCATGCAGCGAGCGCCGCCACCGCCACGTACCAGTTCACTGCCCTCGAAAGTGATGACGGCCCGGTCTCCTTCCGCGATGCGGGTTTCCTCTGTGAGAAAACTCGCAGCAGGTACGATCGCGAAGCCCATCCCCTCCATCTCGCGAAGTGTTGCCTCGTTTCGCGTGTACGACAACACCAGACCGGGACGCACCGCAACGAAATTGCAACCGGAGGACCACTGCTCACGTTCCTGAAAAATTCGCCGCTCACCTCCGCAGAAAATGGGCTCGACCGTCATTCCGACCGCTTGAAGCGCTGCGAAGACGTTCGGCATCTCCTTCATCCCCTGCTGTCCCTTGCGTCGATGCAGAATCGATAACCGTTCGGCGCCCACGAAATGCGGCGGAAATACCACGACAAGATCTCGGTCGATCTGCGTGAAAATCATGTCGAGATGAATCGCCGTGTTCTCCTTTGGCATGACGACGATGATTACATCCGTGATTGCCGTGTTCTCGAATAGAAGATCCGTAAGGTTGTCTATCGCGGCAGGGCTTGAACGTTCGCTGAAACCGATCATGAGCGTATCAGCACGCAACGGGTGGACATCCCCGCCCTCGAGCGTGTAGTTGTATCGCCGCTCTACCGCGCCGTCGTACAGAATTCCGCGATTCGCGAGCTCCGGATGGTGGAGAAAGAGCGCCTTCATGATCAACTCTTCCGACCAGCGGATGCCGTAGCGCATCGAGCCCACCATCACATGCTCTCCGATAATCATTGCGCTATCCCGTGTAAAGAAAAGGTTGGGAAGCGGCGGTAGCATGTAACTACATTCGTTCAGCGTCCTGGCCAGTGGTCCAGGCTCTTCCTCCTGCCCTTCAACAAGCATCTGCACGAGTTCTTCGGCAGGACGCCGAGCGATCTCCTTGAGCAACGGACCGGAGGGAACGATATCGGAAGTTTCACGAATCAACAGATCTCTTACTGATTCACTTGCCGCGACTTCGGTCAGCAAGTCGCGTACGTAGAACACTTTGGCGAATCTTTCCAGAATAGCGACGAAGCGCCGATGTTCCCTTTGGGCGATAGTTACGTCGATGATGTCGTCGTAGAGATAGTCTTCCCTGGTCGATGGGGTTACGGCTAGCAGTTCCGGACCTGGAGTATGCACGAGCACGGACCGGAGCCGTCCGATTTCGGAAGTAACGTTGACGGGCATAGCACCGAAGATATCCCGTTGACCGTAGCTGGACTAGGTGGCCTAAGGCCTGACGACGGGAGCCAAACGCGCTGTCTCCTGGTACCGCTCTCAGACTAGAGTGCGGCCCAAACTTGCAGCCACCGGGCTTGAGCCACGCTGGTGTGGATTCCCGGATGCCGCTAATTTGTGAAGAAATTCACAAGGTATTCTTGAAGCGCATCGCAGATTCTACCGTACGACGGCTTTCTCTCTACCTTCGCTACCTCGAAGAGTTCGAAACCCGCGGCCTTGCAACCATTTCCAGCGACGAATTGGCTGCGAGGGGTGGCACCACATCCGCCCAGGTTCGCAAGGATCTTTCCTTTTTTGGATCCTTTGGGAAGAGGGGACTCGGGTACGATGTGCCACAACTCGGTCGGCGACTCCGCGAGATCCTCGGTCTGGATCGCGAGTGGCGTGTGATAATCGTGGGTGCGGGTAACATCGGCGGCGCACTGGCGTTCTACCGGGGATTCAGACAGCGCGGCTTTTCGATAGTGGCAATATACGACACCGATACTTCGAAAATCGGCAAGCGTTTTGAGTCTCTGACCGTGCGAGACACCGCCAAACTGACTGATGACAACGCGGCCGAGCCCGCCGACATCGCGGTAATCACAGTTCCCGCCGAGGCGGCCCAGTCAGTAGCCAATCTGATCATAACTTCCGGCATCACCGCAATCATGAACTTCGCCCCGGTGCAGCTTCAGGTCCCGGACGAGATAACGGTGAAGACGGTGAATATGGCAATGGAGCTGGAGGGTCTTTCTTTCGCGCTGGCCAATCGGGAGTAACCAGGAGAAGTATCAAACACGAACTGCCAACTGCTAATCAACGACGTATCAATTCATACTGCGGGAAGTCACCAGGCAACCTGGCAAGAGCGCTTGGGTCACTGCTCGCGAGAGCGCAAGACGGTGGCAAATTCGTTTGGTGAAAGCGTCTCGGGACGTCGCTCGGGGTCGATGGCGCAACGCGTGAGAATCGCCTCGGCTGTTTCCGGTCCAAGGTTCCAAAGTGTTCGCAGTACGCGCCGCATTTGCTTCCGACGCAAGCCGAACGCGCCGATCACGAACTCGCGAAATTGCTTCTCCTCGCTCGAATCGACGACTGGATCCTCACGCGGCGTGACTCTGATTACGGCGGATTCGACCTTTGGCGGAGGTGAGAATGCACCGCTGGGAACTCTGAACAGGAGCTCTGCCCGGGCCAGCGCCTGCACGTTTACCGAGAGCGCACCGTATTCATTGGTTGCCGGCGCGGCCACGATACGTTGACCGACTTCGAGCTGCACGAGGTAGACAGCGCGAGCAGGGCGCGGCCGCCCCAGGGCCTGAAAGAGGATCGGCGTGGTGATGTAGTAAGGGATATTGCCTGCAAGAAAGTACTCCCCGGAAACGATCTCACCGAACTGAACTTTGAGCACGTCGCTCTCGACGATGACTACGCGGCGTTCGTCAGCGTATCGCTCGCGCAGCCGGGCAGCGAGTAGCCCGTCCAGCTCTATTCCTATGACATTAGCGCCCCGGCGTAACAGCTGATCCGTAAGTGCGCCGCGTCCAGGGCCGACCTCTATGACCGTGTCGCCGGCGCCGGCGCCAATGGCCGAAGCTATTCTGCCCAGGATGCGCGTATCATTCAGAAAGTGCTGCCCGAGGCTTTTTTTGGCTCTGGGGCGCATGGCACGGCCGTTGCCTTCGTCTCGCTGCGTCACCAGGAGAGGTTTCCATGAGACTTCCATGGATTAGGAAGCGCCGGCCACTGGCTGAGCGTGCGTGCATTGCGCTCGAGCGAGCTGGCATCAGAATCGGAGAGCTCACCGTAACAGACGCCAAGGGCCGCGTGACCCTTCATGGCGCCGTTCCCTCGCACGTCGTTCGCGAGAATATCCTGCAGTTGGTGCTGGCAGTGGATGGCGTCAAGGCGCTGGACGACCGCTTAACCGTGGCCGCAGCTGCGGATCCGGTCATTTCATCTATCAGTGTTCGCCCGGCGAAAGAAGTATATGTGACACAACCCGGTGATACGCTGCCAATTATTGCGGAGCGCCATTTCGGTGATCGCCGACGTTGGGAGGAATTGTTGGCCATGAACTCGCTTACTGTCAGCGATCCGATGGTTTTGCAACCGGGACTTCGGCTTCATGTGCCTCCGACTTAACAATTTCAGCTACGAACAACGACGCAAGCAGCGTCATCCAGGAGAGGCTCGTCTCCCTTGTGCACATCGAGCGCTTGAAAAATGTGGTCAATGATCGTTGCTGGCTTCTCAGCGCGGTGAGTTCGCACCAGATCCAACACACGCTGCTCACCGTACCGCTCGCCGTTCGCGTTCACGGCGTCCGTCACACCATCCGTAAAAAGCAGAAGGAGGTCGGAAGCGGATTCCCACGGGCGTGCGTTGGCGCTGGGCGGCACGTCAACCATGCCGAGCGGCGGGTCGATAGCCGCCAGGCGTTCAGTCGTACCGTCTGCGGCGATGACGAACGCGTGTGGATGGCCCGCGTTTCCAAAGTGCAGCGTGCTTTGTGCTCGATCGATGACTGCATAGAATGCGGAGATGAACATCTCCGTGGAGGAAAGCTCTTCGCTCAGCGTCGAGAGAAGGGCTGCCAGCATCGCACCCGGGTCAGCATTCGCTTGAGCGTGAATCGCGGAAGCGCTCATTGCCAGCGCCATGATAAGGGCTGCTCGATAGCCGTGACCTGAAACGTCTCCAAGCATCACTCCGGTACGCGCCTCGGACAGCCGAAAGAGGTGGTAAAAGTCGCCCCCGACGCTTTCGGCGGGCGTAACGCGAGCCGCGACATCGGCTTCGGGCGCAACTGCCGAGCTGCGAGGCAGCAGTGTCATTTGGAGGTCGTGGGCGAGACCCATCTCGTGTAACAGCCGCTGCTGTTCCAACGATGCACGGACTAGACGCGCATTCTGGATGGCGGTGCCAATCTGTGTGGCAATCGCCATGAGCAGCTTCTGATCTCCGGCGCTGAAAATCCGCCGAGACGCACGGTCCGACAGATTCACGACTCCAAGAGGCTGCGCGGTGCCTCCTTCGGGAGGCGTCCACATTATAGGCAGTGTCAATATGCTGCCGCGCCGGTACGGAGCCTCCGCTGGACAGGCGCCGTCATCTCCCTCCGCCAGTATCACGCGCTGATCGCGAAACGCCGCGGCGGAAAGACTGCATGCATCGTTGAGATGGATGGGTTGCAGCTCGGCGACGTCCACACCGCGCGACGCAATCGGCCGCAAGGAGTTGGTGTCAGCGCTGTATACGAGGATCGAGCCTCGACGAGCACCGACCGTATCCGATACTTCGCGCAGAATTGTTGCGGCGGTATCTTCTTCGGCAACCGACCTCCCCAGAATCTCGCTGATGGAATACAGGAGATTGATTTCCTCATACCGTTCCGCGAGCTCGTTTGCTGCGTGCTCGGCTTCGAGAGAGGACTGAAGTAGCTGAGAGACTACCGGCAGGAGAAAATGCAGGAAGCGGTCGAGCGAGGTTGTCGAGCGACTGCACGGTCCGACAGCGAGCCACAAGCGTTGCGGACCAGGGACTACCGCTATGATAACAAGTCCGTCAGGCGACTCTACAACTGTGGGCGGGCCACTCCCCAGTGTGGGCACCCAGCTCGTATCAGTGGCAGTTTCCGGCGCCATCGCGTAAATGCGAAGTTTGCCGGTTTCCTCCCTCAAAAATACAGTCGAGGCACAACCAGTTACGTCGTGAAAGCCCGCGAGGACGCTATTCAGCCTCGGCATGGCGATTGAGCGTCATGCGCACGACGTTGCCATTGTTGTTGAATAACTCGATGCGGTCCATGAGGCGCGTCATTAGAAAAAGTCCGCGTCCATCTTCGCGCGTGATATTCTCGTCAAGCGTCGGATCGCGCATACTGGTGCGCAGGTCAAAGCCCGGACCCTCGTCGCGGATCTCGATAACGAGGCGATCGTTGTCGATAGCGGAGCGCACGTAGACCTGCTTGCCCGGATCTTCCTTGTTCGCCCTCAGGATGGCGTTCGCCAAAGCCTCCGAAAGGGCGACGGGGATGTTGAGCGAACACTTGGACGACGGAAAGGATACTTCCTTACATTGCCTCTGAATCAATGCCACGATGCCCTCAATGAACCGGATATCGCTCGGCGCGCACAACTCGAGGGTGAGACGGAGTTGTAACGTATCGATGTAATTGGCACTCATCCGCGCGTCACGTTTCCGCGCGAAGCTCAGAGCGCGGGCCTCCTCTGGATGACACCGGTCCGCGTCCGTCAAAAAGTTTCGAGGGCTCGCTCTCTGGTGTCGGCGATCTGGAAGAGGGTGTCCAGCTTGGTCAGCTCAAACAGCGTCTTGAGGTCCTCATTCAGGTTAGCGAGACGAAGCTCGCCGCCCTGCTCGCGAATCTTCTTGGATAGCGATACGAGAACTCCGAGTCCCGAGCTATCGATGTAACCGGTCTGACTGAAGTCGATGAGGAACTTGCGCTCGCCGCGTTCGAGCTCGTCCAGCACCTTCTGCTTGAGTTCCTGTCGGTTCCCGACGATAAGCTGACCTTCCACGTCAACCACCACCACTTCTGACTGCTTCTTGATCGCGAAACTCATAACGTTTTCTCCAATGGGGAAACCAGTGGTAGCTGTTCCGTGCCGTGGTCCGTCGCCTGCAGCGCCGTGATCGCGGCCACATTGATGATGTCACCGGCAGACGCACCACGCGAAAGATCGCTGCACGGCCTGGCGAGTCCCTGGATGATCGGTCCAATCGCCTGAGCGCCCCCGAGCCGCTCGACCAGCTTGTACGCAATATTCCCCGCTTCCAGCGAAGGAAAAACAATAACGTTAGCGCGTCCGGCCACGCTGGATCCAGGAGCTTTGCGGGCGCCGATCTCGGGTATCAGCGCGGCATCACCCTGCAATTCTCCGTCCACCACAAGGTCCGGAGCAAGATCACGAAGAAGATCGAGCGCCTTTCTGACCTTGGTAACGGATGTCCCACTGCCGCTTCCCTTGGTGCTGTAGGACAGCAGTGCGATGCGAGGCTCATCACCCACGATGCGGCGGCGATCGATGGCGGCGGCGAGCGCGATATTCGCGAGCTGCACTTCTGAAGGGTCTGGAACCACCGCGCAATCGGTGAATGTGATCACCTCTTCGACCGCGCCACGAAAGGGTGAAACCACCATGTAGAACGCGCTGGAGATGGTAGTCACACCGCGCGCCGGACCAACGCACCACAGCGCTGCGCGTAGAACGCTCGCCGTCTCCGTCGCCGCGCCAGCCACCGAACCGTGGACTTCTCCCAGTCCGACCAGCCCAGCCGCGAAGTACAGCGGAGTGCGCGCGAGCGCCATTGCCTTATCCCGTGTCAGTCCCTTCCCGCCACGCCGTGATGTCAGAAGCTCCGCCACGGCGGAAGTCCGCGCATCGCTGCACGGATCCAGGACTTCCACGCCATGCTGCGCCCGCACTGGCCAGCTCCGATTTGCGGAGTCGACCACCAGAACCGGCTCCACCACGCGCTCGGCGCTAAGGTGTCGGACAGCCGTTAGCGTGCGTTCGTCGCCACTCTCAGGAAAGACAATACGACGCGGTGCATCGTGCGCACGCCTTTGAATGTCAGCCAACCAGCTCATTTCAATCCGTGCCTCTCGCGGATTTCTCGCTCCACTATCGGGTGCACCAGACCGGAGAGGTCGCCACCGAATCGTGCCACTTCCCGCACAATGCTGGAGCTGACATAGGTCAGATCCAGCGACGGAATCATGAAAAGCGTTTCCAGATCCGGCATGAGGTGGCGATTCATCAGCGCCATCTGATACTCGTACTCGAAGTCGCTGACAGCTCGCAGTCCACGGATGCTGAGAGTGGCACCGACTTCCCTGGCGAAGTCCACCAACAACCCCTCAAAGTGCCGTATCTGCACGCGCACACTATCGCCTGCCGCTTCGCGAATGAATCTCATTCGATCTTCAAGTGGGAAGAGCGGCTGTTTCGCGACGTTGGTGGCAACAGCTACGACCAGGGTGTCTACGAACGACAGACTTCGCCGAATCACGTCCTCATGGCCTCGTGTAATCGGGTCGAAGCTGCCTGCGTAGAGAGCTATCTTGGCCATTTGGTCCTGGATGAGGATTTGTGAGCAGGGAAACCGGAAGCGCGCTCAATCGTACTACCCATTCGTTGCGCGGCGCGCGCCGTCTACCCGATAGAACGTGACCGAGGTATCGCCATATCGTCGACCGTCTCCGCCCGCAGGCAGTAGTTCGGTACGGGAGTGCTCCACTGATAGCACATCGGCGAAATGCGACGCAAGCCAGCGTTCAACAACGCGACCTGCCAGGTCCATATGATACGGCGGGTCGGCAAAGGCGATGTCATAAGCGCCCGGCTCGAGATTATTTATGAAATCCAGCGCGTCAACTCTGTGAATATGAGCCGCTTGGCCAGCGGCAAGACGCTCCACATTCCCCCGAAGGACTTCCAGGCTTGGCGTACTGGATTCGACGAAATCCACCGACCGGGCTCCTCGCGACAGCGCCTCCAGGCCGAGCGCTCCCGATCCCGAGAAAAGATCGAGTGCACGCGCGCCCGGCAGGTCGTTCTGAAGGATATTCATCCACGCTTGTCGAACGCGGTCGCCAGTGGGCCTCACACTCATCCCGGGTGGGGCCTGGATTGTGCGGCCGCGCCAGCGCCCACCTACAATTCGCACTCGTCAGAAGCGAATGCCGGCGAGCTTGGCCTGGACTCGCTTATCGCCATTCCAGTCGTCGCTCTCGAGGCGAAAGGCGACGTCGAACGTCGTGCCGACGGGAATGGTCCGTGCCATCGACGCCAGCCCGAAGCCGATCGCATCAAGCTCGGCGCCGTCGGCAGAGAGACGCAGTTTCGCGTGTCCGTCGCCAACCGAGCGCGGTGGGCACGCGAGCATCACACTACGAGTGACGAGAACCGGACTTGGGTTTCCTGTTCCGAAAGGCTCGAAGTGCCGAAGTAACGATTCGAGCCCGGCGTTGGCATCGGCCAGCCGAATCTCGAGATCGATCCGTACTTCGTGCAGAAGGTCATCAGGCGCAAGCCTGTCCATAGCCACACGATTGAAGCGGTCAGCAAAATCGGCGACACGGTCCGAACGTACGGTCACACCCGCGGCGGCCCGATGTCCACCGAAGCGGACGAGCAGATCGCGGCAGTCACTCAACCCAGCATGCAGATCGAACGCCGGTATTGAACGGCCTGACCCCTTCCCTTCTCCACCACTGAGTGCGACGAGAACTGTGGGACGGCAAACCTGTTCAACCACGCGAGACGCAACTATTCCGATTACGCCGGGATGCCATCCCTGCTGAGCCAAAACCAGTCCGTACGTACTATCGAGGTCGATCTGGTCGACAAGCTGCATCGCCTGAATCACGGTGTCGCGATCGATTGCCTGACGGCGGCGATTCAACTCCTCCAGTTCGCGGGCGATCGTGTTGGCTTCGCTTTCACTATCCGTCATCAGAAGCTCTACGCCACGAAGGGCATGTGCCAGTCTGCCTACGGCATTAAGCCTCGGGGCCAGAACGTAGCCGACGCGACCTGCTGTAAGTGGCTTGTCTTCCAGACCAGCAGCACGAATGAGCGACCGGAGCCCGACGTTTTCCGATTCGCCCAGAACCTTGAGGCCAAATCGTGCCATGATGCGATTCTCGCCACGCAAGGGGGCGATGTCAGCAATGGTCGCAAGCGCAACCAGGTCCAGCATCCGGTAAATAAATCCGTCAGCGACGCCGAGCGCCTTGGCAAGTGCCAGCGCAAGCTTGAAAGCGATTCCGACAGCTGCCAGCTCCTTGTCAGGGTAGGCACACCCCTGTTGTCTGGGATTGAGCACGGCGACGCAGTCAGGCAGAGGACCGCTCGGCAAATGGTGGTCGGAAATGATCACGTCGATGCCGGCTTCGCTCGCTGCGCGAACAGGATGCACGGCGTTCGTGCCACAGTCACACGTCACCAGGAGCTTCACACCAGCCTCGATCGCGGCGTTGACCCCTGCCAGCGAAAGGTCATAGCCGTCCTGGATACGCCGCGGAATGAACGGTATCGCGCGCGCTCCGAAGGCACGCAGCGCCCTGACGAGTATCGTAGTCGAGCAGATGCCGTCGACGTCATAATCGCCGTGGATACAGATGAGCTCGCCATCTCGTACCGCACGGGCGAGGCGGCTGACGGCGTCGCTCATGCCGAGCATAAGGGCTGGATCGTGGAAATGCTCGAGTCGGGGACGCAAAAAGTTCTTGGCGCTCTCGGTATCGGCATACCCGCGGCGAACCAGCAGCCGGCAAGCGTTCTCCGGCAAGTGCAACGCCGACATGAGAGCTGCTACATCAACCTGATTTGGCGTGTCGGGAAACGACCATTTTGCGACGCGCTGAGTGGCTCGTGCCGGGTCACTGCTTTCGGGAATGCTGGGGGGCGCGAGCGGGGAGGGGGCTGTCACAGCGGGAAAGGTACCGGTACGGGCAATCCCCAACAAGCATCATTCCGGTGCGTGTAGAAGCACTCCGCAGCCCTCGCACGATTCTATGGAATTGCCGGCGAGTATCGCGCTTCGCCGCTGCATTGGAATGGCCGTGTGGCATCGGCCGCAGGACCCGTCGCGAATGGGCACAAGGGCGGCCAACGGTCCACGTGACCGAAGCCTTTCATACTTCGAAAGCATCGATCGTGTCACCTTGACTGCGCTCTCTTCACGTTTGGATCGTGCGATGGCGAGCTCATCGGCCCGAGTCTTTTTCTCGGCCGCTATCGTGGCGCGTGGACCGGCCTGACGCTCGTCGATCTCCGCGAGCTCTAGCTCGCACATGTCGATGTTCTGCTGAAGCTCGGCTACTCGGCCATTCAGTGCGAGTTGCTCCTTTTCGTCTGCCGCGAGAACCCGCTGAACGATGTCCATCTCGGTCTTGGCAGCGTTGGCGTCGCGAGCCTTCCTGACGTGATCAACGTGTGCCAGACTGCGCTCCTGAACTCGCTTATGCTCATCGATCTTGTTCTGAAGCTCGCGATTGCGGGTGGCAGTGCTCTCTACTTCGCGGCGCAGCCTCTGAATCGATTCCGTCGATGCGACCCGTTCCCGATCCAGCTCCACCTCGCGCGCGCTCAGATCGCGAATCGCGTTCACAATGCGGTCTACTTCGACGTCGTCGCGCTGGAGCGCGATCAAAACCTGTAGATCAGGATGCACATTCACTCCATTGATCGGGAAGCCTTGCCAACAGAACCCTTACACCCCAGCCGCGCTGACCGCTTCTGCAGCTCGCCACGTTCACGGTTGTACTCGTCCTTGTCAGAATCGGATGCGTCCTCCTGAAGACCTTTCAGCTCGGTGAAACGCGCCTGGATCGTGCGGCATTCCAGCCGGCGCAGACAGTCGTCCACCGTTTTGCGAACGTCCATCACCACTTCTGGCTCCTCGACGAGCGGTCGAAGCGCTTCCATCGCCTCCGTTGGCACCGCATCAGTCACGTCGTCCAGCGCAGCGTTCGGGCCGGAATCGAGTAACGCCTCGAAAATGGCCTTGTAACTGGCCTCGTGAAAATCCTGCGGTCCTATCCGTTCGGCAATGTGCTCGATCTCATCGCGGTAGTGCAGCATTACGCGCACTAACTCCCTCTCAGCGGATGCTCCGTGATCCGGAGCTCGCGGCCGGTTCCCTCCATAAGCACGACTGGCGATGCGCGGATTCCGCTTCTCTTCAGGATGGACTCCAGCGGACGGAGGCGCACGACGCCCAACCTGTGTGTCAGCCTCGCGCTGCAGCAGCTCCTTACGCACGCCCGTAACCTCACTGGCGCGAGTGAGGTACAGGTCGCGCGTGAGTGAATCCCGGGTAAGCCTGATCGTCGGCAGTAACCGATCGAGTGCGCGGCGTTTCTTCTGGAGATCGGCTAACCATCCACCGCGTTCCAGAAGCTGAATCTTCCGCTCGAAGACATCGATTGCCTGACCCATGGCTTTGACCAACGCCTCACGGCCATTCCGCGCGACAAAGGTGTCCGGATCTTCCCCCTCCGGAAGCGTCACGACCTGGACGGACAATTCGTGGCTCAGAAGCTGATCCGCAGCGCGAAATGTCGCCTTCAGGCCCGCGCGGTCACTGTCGTACAGGAGCAGTACGTTCCGGGTGTACCGTCGTAGCAACGCCGCCTGCTCGGCCGTGAATGCCGTTCCGAGAGGAGCCACAACCCAACCAATGCCAGCGCTTGCCACCCGAACAACGTCGATATAGCCCTCGACCACAAGTACGCGATCCTCCCGCCGAATTGCCTGCTTGCCCCGGTGCAGGTTGTACAGAAGATGCGTTTTGGAGAACGCGGGCGTATCGGATGAGTTCAGATATTTTGGCTCACCCGGTTCAATAAGGCGACCTCCAAAGCCGGCGTGACGGCCGCTCGAGTCATGAATTGGAAAGATGACCCGGCCACGAAATCTGGGATGCAACGTTCCGCTGTCTTCCCGCCGCGCCAGCAGGCCTGCGGCCAGCTGCCTGTCGTCGTCATACCCCAGCGCGCGCAGGTGTGAGCGCAACGAATCCGCGTTACGGGACGCGAATCCAAGCTCAAACTCATCAGCATCATCTCGAGTCAGAGAGCGGGAAGCCAGATAGTCACGTGCGGGCTGACCCTCGCCCTCCTCCCACAAAGTACGGCGGAAAAATTCGGCAGCCGCCGAGTTCACTTCCCAGAG
>JACMME010000195.1 GCA_014379205.1 Gemmatimonadaceae bacterium | reverse complement strand
TCACCACTCACCGCACCGCAACCGGCCGATTGTCAGTCAGCCGTCAATAGCCCCAAGGGGAATCGAACCCCTCTCTGCACCGTGAAAGGGTGCCGTCCTAACCGATAGACGATGGGGCCAACAACCATTACGGACTGCGGAGCAGAACTGCGGAACAAGTTCAAGAAACACCCCGCAAACAGCCCCAAATCTGAATCCTTCGAGTAGCGCTAACGGGATTCGAACCCGTGTTTGGGCCTTGAGAGGGCCCCGTCCTAGTCCCCTAGACGATAGCGCCGCAAAACGTCGTCCTGAGACGCGTAGCCTTCAAGTATAAACCGCAGAAATACCAATTCAAAGCTCCCGCCCAACTACGCTCCGCGGCAGCTCAGCCGCATTCCACTCTCTGCATCGAACACGTGCACGGCGTCGCTTCGTACGCGGAGCGTGACCACCTCACCCTGCTTGAGCTGCGGCTCCGGCGGCGCGATGGCTACGAGACGCTCTCCGCCCGACAGCGTGGCGTAGACGATCTGTTCATTCCCCATCGGCTCGATTACCGCCACTTCGGCGCGAAGCCCTCCCTCGCCTTCGTCCGGGCCGACTACTTCGACGTGATGGGGTCGCACGCCCAGCACCACTTGTGCCGGAGGCGCTGCATCACACCGCACCGCGATACTGAGACCGCTCCCGCTGAACGTGAATCCGCCGTGACCCTCGCCCTCGCCTTTCCCGTCCGACTCCGCGACGCGCAACGAGCCTTTGAAGAAATTCATTGCCGGGCTTCCAATGAAACCGGCGACGAAACGGTTTGCCGGACGCGCATACAGCTCCATCGGCGAGGCTACCTGCTGAAGCACCCCATCACGAAGAATCGCGATGCGATCGCCAAGCGTGAGCGCTTCGGACTGGTCGTGGGTCACGTAGACCATCGTCGCGCCCAGCTCGCGGTGCAGCCGCGACAGCTCGACGCGAGTCTCGACTCGCAGCTGCGCGTCGAGATTCGACAATGGCTCGTCGAAGAGGAATGCCAGCGGGTCGCGCACGATCGCACGTCCGAGCGCGACCCGCTGCCGCTGACCGCCCGAAAGCTGCGCCGGCTTTCGATCGAGCAGCGCGTCGATTCCGAGAGATGCAGCGACCGTGCGTACACGCTGCTCGATCATCGCCACCGGCTGTTTGCGTATGCTGAGTCCGAAGCCGAGGTTCTCACGCACGGTCATGTGCGGATAGAGAGCATAGTTCTGGAAGACCATCGCAATGTCGCGTTTCTGCGGAGGGAGCTGGGTCACGTCGCGCTCGCCAATCCTTATGGTGCCGCCGGTTACCTGCTCGAGTCCGGCCATGATTCGCAGTACGGTGGACTTGCCGCTTCCCGACGGACCGACCAGCACCATCAGCTCGCCGTCGGCGACCTCCAGGCTCAAGTCGCGCGCAGCGACGAAGCCGTTCGCGTAAACCTTGTCGACATGCTCCAGTGCAATACGCGCCATCACATATCTCCGATTAGCCTTTGACAGCGCCGGCAGTGAGTCCCTGCACGATGCGGCGCTGAAACACCAGCACCATCGCCGCGACAGGAGCGGTTGCGATCACTGCGGCGGCGAGAATCTGCCCCCACGGCACCTGATACTGGCCGCGGAACAGAGCGATGGCGACAGGAACCGTCTGCCTCTCCGGCCCAAGCGTGAACGAGAGCGCGAACAGAAACTCATTCCAGCAGTAGATGAACGTGAGGATGGCCGTCGTCGCCAGACTCGGCACCGCCAGCGGCAGCAGTATCCTGGTGAAACTCTGC
>JACMME010000194.1 GCA_014379205.1 Gemmatimonadaceae bacterium | reverse complement strand
CTCAGCAGGAAGGAGGTGCCGGCTTTCCGGAGAGCGGCCGGCTTCGAGGAGCTGCACTTTCTTCGTCGGTACTGCGCGAAAATCCAGTACGAGCTGGAGCTGTACGGCAACGCCACGCCGTTCAACTCGCTGCCCGATCTGTACGTCACAACGCTCACTGGCGCGACGACGTTTCGTTACGATCCGGCAGACGCGTTCGTTGACGTGGACCCGCGCTTCTACTCAGCGCGATACTTGCGCGCGTGGCAACTGCAGGCGCTGCTCTCGGAGGCGCTGGTCGAGCGGTTCGATGCCGATTGGTATCGGAATCCGCGGGCGGGCTCGTGGATGGTGAGTGAGCTGTTTGGGGACGGGCAGCGAGAGCTGGGGCAGGAGTTGGCAGCGCGCGTGGCAGGGAAGGGGCTGTCGTTTGCGCCAGTTGTCCGGGGAGTGGAGGGGCTGTTGGAGAGTTGAGCGCGAACAAGTGCGCGAACTTATGCCCTCATGGGCGCAATTCGGAACACCGTCGTGCAACTGGTGACATGATGGCCTGCGATGCAGGCGGATCTCCCCTATGATCCTTGCACCGCGAAGTCGCGCAACTCAAAATACCAGATGACGCCATCCAGGCGTCCGGAGCCCTTCAATGCCGAACAACAAGTCTTCCTTCCTGCGCTCGCCATTGTCGAACACTCTGAGCCGGCGGGATCTGCTCGGCTTCGCGGCGAAGGGAGCGGCGAGCGTCGTCGTCTCCCAGTCGATCCTCGGTTGCAGCACAAACAGCGTCCTTGCCGCGGATACTTCGGATAGTGGAGCTGATACGAACACGGGATCCACAGCCTGCGTGCTCACGGCCGCTCTCACCGAAGGTCCGTACTTCGTCGACGAGAAGCTGAATCGCTCAGATATCCGGTCGGATCCCAACTCGGGCATCGTTTCGCCGGGTGCGCCGCTCGGCCTGACATTCAATGTCTCGCGGGTGTCGACTAGCGCATGCACTCCGCTTACCGGCGCTTATCTCGATGTCTGGCATTGCGACGCGGTAGGTGCGTACTCCGATGTCTCCGGCAGCTCGCGGAAGTTTCTGCGCGGGTATCAGATCACGGACGAATCCGGTATCGCGCGTTTCACGACGATCTACCCGGGATGGTACAGTGGCCGCGCAGTGCACGTCCATTTCAAGCTGCGGCTCTTCGCCGGCGCGACGAAGACCTATGAGTTCACCTCGCAGTTCTTCTTCAACGAATCGCTTAACGACACCGTGCACGCCCAGAGTCCATACAGCAACAAGGGACGCCGCAACGTGGTCAATACAAGCGACGGCATTTATAACAGTCTGTCGGCAACGGCGAAGGCCGGTTTGACGCTGCAGACTACGACCGATGCAAACGGGTACGCTGGCGTTATCGACCTGGGTGTTAGAGTGGGCTAGGAAGGTGAGCTGTCAGCCGGATAAACCCATTCGTGCTTCGAGCTCCTCAAAGCGATTGCGGCTCACCTTGAGCTTTATGCCGCCTCTGAGTAGCACCGCGTAATCGCCACCCGGATTGCGAAGCAGGGTTTCGATCAGGTCGAGGCGGACGATCGTGGAGCGATGAATGCGGAAGAACCTGGCCGGGTCGAGACGTTCTTCGAGGCTTTGCATGCGCTCACGGATGATGTAACGCTTCTCTCCGACGTACAGCTCGGCATAGGGGCCGCTCGCGACGATGTAGTCGACCTGCTTGACTTGGACAACGCGAGTCTGGCCCCGCATCTCCACGGCGATCCTTTCGATGTACGCAGAGCTGGGCGCCGCGCTGTTCGTGGCGCTGCCGGAAACCGGGCGGGCACCTATGCCTAGCAGCGCGCGGAGCTCGCTGGAGAGGCGGTCCACCTTCTCCAGTTCGATCATGCGCCGAGCCCGGCGGAACGCCTGCTCGAAGCGCTCGTCGTCGAAGGGCTTAACCAGGTAGTCCACAGCGGCGACGTCGAACGCCTTTAGCGCGTACCGGTCATATGCAGTAACGAAGATGGTCGCAGGCATGTCGTCGGGGCCAATCTCCCGCACAACCTCCAGACCTGTTTTCCCTGGCATCTGCACGTCCAGAAAAACGAGATCGGGTTCCAACTCGCGAATCGCACGCACGGCTGCCTCGCCGTTGTGAGCCTGCCCGACGATCTCGACGTTGTCTTCGTCGCGCAGGAGATCCTCCAGCCGTTGGCGTGCGAGAAGCTCATCATCGACAATCACGATGCGGAGCGGCTTCTGGCTCGTCATGCTACTGTGTTGGGCAAAGGCTGAATGACGGCCGCCGTCCGCAGGTCGTCGCGCGTCTGGAACGGAACCACGATTTCGGCAATGATACCCCCACCCACCACGGCGCGCAGCGCCAGACTCTGAGCGGAGCCGTACAGTTGCTCCAGCCGCTCCCGCGTGTTCCGCAGGCCCACGCCTGTCACTTGAGCAACTTCAGCGTCGCCAAGCCCGGGTCCGGTATCCTGCACCGTCATGACTGTCCGGTCACCGTCACGGCGCACGCGAATTGTTATTTGACCCGTCCCTTCCACCTTGCTTACGCCGTGCTTCACCGCGTTTTCCACCAGCGGCTGGAGTATGAGATTGGGCACCAGCGCATCCAGCATGTCTGCTTCCACGTCTACCGAAACGTCCAGCGCTCCCTGAAACCGAATGCGCATGATTTCCAGGTAGCGATCCAGAAAGGACAGCTCCTGGCTCAGAGGAATCTCATGCTCATCATTTTCCTCGAGTGTATACCGCAGCAATTCGCTCAGTCTGGCGATCATTCGCCGAACTCCGCGCGGATCACGCTCGACGAGCGACGAGATGGCGTGAAGGGTGTTGAACAGAAAATGTGGATTGAGCTGCGCCCGTAACGCACCGAGTCGCGCGTCAGCCAACTGCGCGTGAAGTTTCGCGGTCTCAGCCTGCAGGCGCATGGACTCGTCCAGACGGGCGCGGTAACGCAGGAAATAATCTCTCGCGAATCCGCCTGCGAGAACGGCGAAGTACAGCACGAAGTGATTGAGAATCCATGGGCGCCGGAAGGCCACGAGGATTCCCGTATCCCGGGGTCCGCGTCCGCCGCCTCGAGGTCCGCCTCGGCCTCCTCTTCCTTCGATAACGTCTCCAAACCCACCATCAGCACCTCTACCGGTGCCCCTCCCTCCGTCGAAGACCTGAGTCTGAAGAAAGTGCATCAGCTGGTCGACGAAGAACGCGATCAGGACGCCAAGCAGAACATACATCAGAATGCGTGAAACGCGATTGGAGCGATCTACGCTGTAGCGGCTGGCGAGGATGAAGATCGGTATCGTCAGCAGAGCCCACACGTAGGACTGGATCAGGGCAAGAGCGATCGACGTCGTTCCCGGTGCGGCGAGCAGCCCGGCGCCGCGCGGATCGGGTGGACGGTTGGCGGCGGTGACCAGCGCCATGAAAGTCCAGAACCCGAAGATGGCAAGAAGCTCGGTGGTGCTCAGCCTCGCGTTGTCGCCGCGCCTTTCGACGCTGCTCGCAGGGTGCGGTTCTGCATGGCGGTTCGCGCTGGTCGTCATTGTGATCCCCTGGGTAGCCGAGATGTCTCGCACCAGCGTTCGCGACGGACTTCGAGCGGAAGCATAAGACGCCGCCGAGCGCGCACGCAAACCCCAAGGCGCCAGTGGCACCAGAGGGTGCACGAAGTGCACTCCGGGGATGTGAACTCATCGCGCGTCATTCGCGCCAGCCGAATGCACTTCGTGACTCCGGCGGTGCACTTCGTGACATCCTGCTCTACGCCCGTCCTGGGCCTGCGTCTAACACTTCGAAGCCAGCAAAGGCCGCTTCGGCAGACGAGGAAATGGAACTGAACCGTTCCTGGTTTAGCTGGATATTGGAGCGTGGCGACAAAGCAGCCGCGCATACACTACTTGAACAGGTGATACAACAATGCGCAGCAACACAAACAAGCGAACGGGACTCTCCCGAATTTTTATGGGCACAGTGCTCAGCGTCGGCCTCGCCGTCGCGACAGTGGCCGATGCTCAACAACCGCGGCAGGATCGTCAGGGGCCTGGTGCAGAGGGACGGAGCAGACGCGGACAAGGGCTCGATTCGGCGCAGATAATTGAGCGCCGCGTGTCGCGGTTGAACGAACATCTTAAGCTCAATAGCGGACAGACGACGGCGATCCGTCGGATTTTCGTGGAAGAGTATGCACAGATGAAAGCGCTTCGTCCGCAAGGCGGACCTCGCCCTGATTCCGCCACTCGTGAGCAGAGGCGTACCCGCCCCGACTCGGCGGCACGTGAACAGAATCGCGCGCAAATGAAGGCACTGCGCGATCGAACCAATACGCGAATCGAGGCAGTGCTTACCAGCGAGCAGCGCTCGGCTTACCGCGATCTGGTGCAGAATCGTGGTGAGCGGTCGAAGGATGGCAGCGGCCGGCGCGGTAAAGCACGCGATGGAGGCTGACGCGGTAACCGTCAGGCGGCGTTACTGCGAGCGGAGTAACGCTGAACATGGTGCGGCGACCGCCTCGCCCGGGGTCGTCGTACCACTTACTTGAATCTTCTGAGGCATTAAATGAAAAAATCGCGAATACTCCTCGGCGCAATCGTGCCTCTCCTCACGGCCGGCGTCGTCTGGATTTACGGACAGGCCGAAGGAAGCGAGGCGCCCGCGTATCGCTTCGCCGAGGTCACTCGGGGCGATCTCGAGGCTGCTGTCTCTGCCACCGGCGCACTCGGTGCTGTGACGACTGTCCAGGTGGGCACGCAGGTGTCAGGACAGGTTGCCGCGATTCATGTCGACTTCAACGACACGGTGAAGAAAGGCCAGCTCATCGCTCGCATCGACCCGACTTTGCAGCAGCAAAGTGTCCGCGACGCCGAAGCCGGTTTCGAGCGGGCCCAAGCGGAGCTCGTGCAGGCACAGCGAGACTACGAGCGCAACCAGCAACTCTTCGAACAGCGCGCGCTTACCGAGTCCGAGCACGACGCAGCCGAGTACAAGCTCGCGGTTGCGAGGGCCAGCTCCAAGTCCGCGCAGGTGACCGTGGATCGCGCGCGGCAGAACCTGTCGTACACGTCTATTTACGCTCCAATCAACGGGATCGTGGTCGAGCGCAACGTCGATGTGGGACAAACGGTCGCGGCGAGCCTCTCAGCGCCGCAGCTGTTCCTCATCGCGAATACCCTCGCGCGAATGCAGATCCTCGCTTCCGTGGACGAGAGCGACATAGGGGTCATCAAGGAAGGCCAGCCGGTGCGCTTCAGGGTGCAGGCTTATCCGAACGAGTCTTTCACCGGCACGGTGCGCCAGGTTCGCCTGCAGTCCAGGACATTGGAGAACGTGGTCAACTACACGGCGGTCGTGGAGGTCGAGAATCCGAGCGGCAAGCTGCTTCCGGGGATGACCGCGACAGTCGAGTTTCTCACCGAAACAGCGAGTGATGCGTTCCTGGTGCCGAACGCCGCGCTTCGCTTCCGTCCGGCCGACGCTGCGCTGCCGGTTGGCGGAAGTCAACAGTCGGCCGCCGCGTCTGGAAGGGGCACTGGAGTTCCGTCGGCACAGCCGCGCACCGCTCGCGCCCGTTCCGCCCCGACCGGTGCTCGAACTGGAGTCGCGCAAAGCGCAAATTCCGGCATGGTGTGGTACCAGGACAAGGATGGGACGCTCAAAAGCCTCCGCATTCGTATCGGGATTACGGATGGCCAGAAAACAGTCATCAGAGGTGAAGGGATCACCGAGGGGATGCGGATCATCGTAGGTGCATCGCAAGTTGCACAAACCGGCGCTAGCCCTACAGCAACCGCTTCGAGCCCTTTCCAGGCGCAGACTCAAGGCGGCGGTCCGCCGCGGCCCGGGAGCTTCTGATGAACAATACAGTCATGACTTCCACCCACGTCATCCGTCTCGAGGGAGTGACCAGGACATACCGGATGGGGCAGGCCGATGTGCGTGCCTTGCGCGGGATCGACCTCACAGTCGAGAAGGCCGAGATGATCGCGATCATGGGAACGTCGGGCTCGGGTAAGTCGACTCTCATGAACCTGCTTGGATGTCTCGATATACCGAGCACGGGCAGTTATTTCCTCGACGGTGTTCGCGTGAACGGGCTTAGCCGAAACGAGCTTGCCGATCTGAGGAATCAGAAACTTGGTTTTGTCTTCCAGGGCTTCAACCTGCTCGCACGCACCAGCGCGCTCGAGAATGTAGAGTTGCCGCTGCTATACGATCGTTCGGGCCATAAGAAGAAAACCAGGGCACTGGCGGAAGCGGCCCTCAGGCGCGTCGGCCTTGGCGATCGCGTCCATCACCACCCGAGCGAACTCTCCGGCGGCCAACAGCAACGCGTCGCAATCGCGCGGGCATTGGTAACCGAGCCGACACTGCTGCTGGCTGATGAGCCGACCGGTAATCTGGACAGCCGCACGTCAATGGAGATCATGGCGCTCTTTCAGGAGCTGAACGAACAGGGAATCACGGTGCTGCTGGTGACCCACGAGCCGGACATCGCGAAGTACGCCAAGCGCATCGTGGAGGTTCGTGATGGACGCATCATCCGTGACGAACCGGTTCTCGATCGCCGCATCGCGGCCGATGACCTCGAGCACGTGCAGGTGGACGATGCCGAACTGGTGGGGGCAACATGAAGAAGGTGACGCTGTTCCGGGTTGCGACCCAAAGCATCCTGAAGAACAAGATGCGCACGCTCCTCACGATGCTTGGCATCGTCATCGGCGTGGGCGCCGTGATCATCATGGTCGCGATCGGCCATGGTGCGCAGTCGCGCATCCAGCAGCAGATCAACACCCTCGGCACCAACATGCTGGTTCTTACCGCTGGCTCTACATCGCAGGGAGGAGTGAGCCAGGGCGCGGGAAGCTTCAACCGCCTGTCGGTGGATGACGCCGACCGGCTCATCGAGCAGGGAACGCTGCTGGCGAGCGTGTCGCCCGTGGTCGCTTCGCGAGTGCAGGCGATCGGCGGGGAGGGAAACTGGCGGACATCGGTCAACGGAGTGTCGGTCGACTATCAATCAATCCGTGACTGGCAGGTTTCGTCTGGAACTTTCTTCGGCCAGCCCGACGTCGTCTCGATGCGAAAGGTAGCAGTTCTGGGAAATACTGTCGCGCGAAACCTATACCCTGGAATCGATCCTGTCGGGCAACAGGTCCAGCTACGAAACGTGCCCTTCACCATCGTCGGCGTGCTGGCGGCCAAGGGTCAGACTGCGAGCGGCACCGACCAGGATGACGTGATACTGGTGCCGTACACCACCGCCAGGACGCGCCTGAGCGGGAACAGCTTCATTCCTCAGATCCTGGTCGCCACCAGCAATGCAAAAGATCTCCCAGCTGCGCAGGCGGAAATCCAATCCATCATGCGCGAAGCTCACGGCCTGAGCGGTTCGGATGTCGATGACTTCACGGTGCGCAACCAAACCGAGCTCGCCGACGCTGCAACGGAAACCACACATGTGATGTCTTATCTGTTGGCCTCGATCGCGTCCATCTCGCTTCTCGTTGGCGGTATAGGGATCATGAACATCATGCTGGTGTCGGTCACCGAGCGCACACGTGAAATCGGGATTCGCATGGCCATTGGCGCGCGAGGCTCCGATGTGCTCATCCAGTTTCTCGTCGAGAGCGTCGTCATGAGCGTACTTGGCGGGATCATTGGCCTTGCGGTCGGCTTCGGCGGGGCTGCGCTCGTTGGCCATCTCACAGGCTGGAGCACTTCCACGCCGCCGGAGGCTGTGCTGCTGGCCGTTGGATTCTCCGGCGCTGTTGGTGTTTTCTTCGGATTCTATCCGGCCCGGAAGGCAGCAGCCCTAAATCCAATCGAGGCTCTGCGATACGAATAGTGTGTGCGCCGATATCTCAGCAGCCATAAAGAGGACACGCGGCATCCGGTAGACTTTGACGCGGACCCAGCGGAGGTAGACAACTCTATGCCGGAACGACGCAGCAACTTGCTCGGCTGGCTATCCACCGTAGCCATACTGGGTGCGCTGGCGGGGACTCAGGCACGGAGCACTTTTGCACAGACGAGCGCGCCGCGCAGCCCTGCAAGGCTTCGGTCCCTGCCTATCGACGTGGAATACCGGGGCACTCCCTGGCCAGTTCGAGGTGACGACGGCCGCTATCATATCGCTTACAACCTGATCATCACCAACTGGGGCTTGCAGGATTTCCGGTTCAGCGAAATTCAAGTGCTGGACAGCGCGACAGGCAAGGTGCTTCTCCGGTTGGACAGCGCGATGCTCGAGGATCCCCTTCGGCTTCGCACCACGCTGGCCGTGAATGCCAAGCCAATGCCGGAGAATTTGATACTCAAGTCGGGTGTTGCAGCTCTTGTGGCGGTTGAGTTCTCGCAGCCGGGCTTGAGCGCCACTCGCCAGGTCCTGCGCCACTCGATTCGGTTCCGTCCGGATTCCGGGGTAGTCATGGTTTTGAGTGGTGGAAGCACGACATCGGAGCTGCAGACTTTCGCCCGAAATATCGCCGTTCATTCACGACCCCCGATTGTCCTTTCGCCACCGGTACGCGGTGGATTATGGCGATGCGGG
Organism: Gemmatimonadaceae bacterium; assembly: GCA_014379205.1. GTDB lineage: Bacteria > Gemmatimonadota > Gemmatimonadetes > Gemmatimonadales > Gemmatimonadaceae > JACMME01. Next base: position 55,328 of record JACMME010000194.1, on the reverse strand, counting down.
AATGGCCTTTCCTACAACAGAGCGCACGCTAGTCCATACATGTTCGAGGACGCACGCCTTCGCGTGCCACAGCGATATGGTTGCGATTTTGCGAGGGTGGATTCAGGTGGAAATACGCTTCCGAATCCATTTCCCGACACGATCAATAGTGAGATGTTCTATGGTTACGGAGCGCAGGTGCTCGCCGTAGCGGACGGAATTATTACGCACTTAACGGATTCCATTCCCGAAAACATCCCACAGGCAGATGGCTCTATCAGGATGCCGGTTCCATTCACCAATAAAACCGTGTCTGGGAACTGGGTCAGTCTTCGGATTGGACAGAACGCGTACGCATTCTATGCGCATCTTCAGCCGGGATCGGTCAGGGTGCGGCTGGGCCAAAGAGTAAAGAGGGGACGGGTGCTTGGACTCCTTGGCACCTCGGGAAACGCAGTGGGACCACACCTGCATTTTCACGTGGGAGATTCCAACAGCCTGAACGGCAGCGAAAGCGTGCCGTTCGTGTTCGACACATTTACCTTCGTCGGCCGGGGATATCCTTTACCTGGCCAGGGAACGAGGCGTCGAATGGAGTTGCCGCTGGCCGACGCAATCATTCGGTTCGACACGCCGTAGGCGGGGTAGCCATGCTAACTCTTTAACGGCGCCAGCATGGCGAACAGCTTCTTCAGGCGGCGGCGGCTCTCCGATACTCTACTGCCGCCCGGCGACGACATGATGGACGAGGCGATCGCGAGCTATGGAGTTGCACTGTACCGGGAGAAAACCAAAAACGCCCAAACCGCACGCCGGGAACTTGTGGAAGGCTCCCCGACTTCAGCATGCGCGCCTACTTCCACGAGATCCGACGGGGCGCGGATGAGCCGCTCATGGCCGATTACAGTCCGTTCATCGCGCGGGCAAAGGGACCGATGGTGTACGACATGTTGAGGCGTCGTGTCGGGAGTGATGTTTTCTTCGACGTATGGCGGGACCTGGCGGCGCGCGGTGGAAGCGCGTCACTCGCCGACCTGCGGCGCCTCTATGTTCAGAGCGCCGCAAGCGATACGGGTCTTCCGACGTTCCTCTCCCAATGGATGGATCGAAAGGGCGCGCCTATTGTGGACGTGGCGTGGACGCCGGCCGGACGCGTGACACTCACGCAACACAGCACGCCGTACGTATTGGACGTTCCCTTGCGATTGCATGGGCGTCTCGGCGCGCGTGACACGACCGTTCATCTCTCGCGCCAGAGGCAAACGTTCATGCTCGGGCCGGCAAAGCGGGTCGAGCTGGATCCCGACGACCATCTTCTGTTGTGGAAGCCGCGCTTTGGCCCGCCACCAGACGCCCCGGCGTCGTGGTCAGTCACGCGATGGCGCCAGTGGATGGACGTCGAGGTGCCCTGGCTGATGCAGAGCTATGAAGTGCGCAGCGCAGCGATATCTGTCATCAAGAGCGGGCGTGTCGTATGGACCAAGCAGTATGGCGGGGATGCACCGAGCACGTCGGCTCTGGTTCGGGCGTTGGCCGACTCGTTGGCGGATCGCGCAGACACGGCCGCTGTTCGCGGGTTGGCTGCGTCTGGCGGTGATGTCTCACTCACGATTGGCAGGCCGGCCGAGCAGGTAGGCGTCGTGGTTATAGCGCGCGGCGGCTGGGGAGGGCGACAACTCACCATGCACATCGCGCAGCGAGTGGCAATTCAGTACGGGTGGAGTGTTATTCCGAGATGAGGAGTCGTTGCCGGCCGCTGCTCATCTGAGTGCTTCAAGCGCGTCATTCGCCAACGTATCGTGTCAGCTTCTTCCCTTAATGACTTCTCGATAGAACTCCACCGTCAACTCCGCGATTCTCCGCCAGCTGAACTCGGCAAGCACGCGCTCCCGACCCGCCCGCCCCATTGCCCTCGCTCGCTCAGGGTCCCTGATCAGTTCATTGATCCCAGCCGCGAGCGCGAGAGAAAACTCCTCGGCGTCCCGCGGCTCCGGCAAGCCTTCGCCTTGCGGCTCGAACGCAATCAGCAGCCCCGTCTCGCCCGGAATGACTATTTCCGGAATTCCACCCACCGCAGTCGCCACCACAGCCGTCTCGCACGCCATCGCTTCGATGTTGATGATTCCGAAGGGCTCGTACACCGAAGGACACACGAAAACTGCCGCGTGCGTGTAGAGCGAAATGAGATCCTCCCTCGGGAGCATTTCCGGGATCCATGTGATTTCAGCGGCCGCTTCCAGCTTCGCTTCAGCGACTAGTACTGTCATCTCATTCGCGATATCGGGAGTGTCCGGCGCGCCCGCGCACAGCACCACTTGCACGCCGGACTCCAGATGCCGTATCGCGCGCACCAGATGCAGAATTCCCTTTTGTCGGGTTATGCGCCCAACAAAGAGCACGATCGGAGTGTCGGGATCGATACCGAGCCGGCGCAGCTTGTCCGGAGCGGGCCGGGGCTGGTATTCGTCGGGGTCTATGCCGTTGTGGATGACTCGAACGCGCTCGGGCGGAACTCCGTACAGGGTCTGCACATCTTCCTTCATCGCACGCGATACAGCGATGACGCCGTCAGCATTCTCGTACGCCGTTCGCTCGATCCATGCCGTGGCGTGATATGCGGTGCCAAGCTGCTCGACCTTCCACGGACGGTGCGGCTCGAGTGAATGTGTCGTCAGCACCAACCGCGAGCCCGTGAGAGGCCGTGTGAGACAGCCAGCGAGGTGCGCGTACCACGTGTGACAGTGTACGATGTCGGGCGACTCCACCGCGCCAGCCATAGCCAGATCGCGCACCAGAGCATCCAGCAGCTTCGCATGCCGGGGGTCTTGCGCTGCGAATCGCACCGCTGGTGCAACGCCGCGAATGCGAAGGTTGCCGAGCGTCTCATGCTGCTCCCCGAAGCAGAAGACGTCCACGTTGTGTGCGCCCCCTTCGATACGAGCCAGCTCGCGCGACAAATACTCGACGTGAACTCCCGCCCCGCCATAGACGTGCGGTGGGTACTCGTTCGTGAAGAGCGCGATGCGCATAGCCTGGGAGGGGGTCATGACTTCTGCAAATCGTACAGCACCGCCAACGCACCGTGGCGAACATCGAATTGATGTCGCAAGCTCAGATCACCGTGCCATCGGGAATCTCGGCGTTCTTGATGATGATGACGATGCCGTCGCGGATGTAGAAGCCGGGTCCTTCGCCCTCCTGAATCCCAGCCTCGTTGGCGATTATGCAGCCATTCCCTATGGACGCGTTCTTGTCGACGATGGCGTTTTCGACTCGCGTATCCGCTCCAATGCCAGGAAATGCGGGCCCGCCTACGTCCCCGCGGGCCTGCGCGTCCGCCCACCGGTAGTAATCCGATCCCAGCAGCACCGCTCTGTTGATCCGCGTGCCGCGGTCGATGAAGGAGCGAATACCAACTACGGAGTTGGAGATGTGGCTATCCACTATCACGCTACCCTCGCCGACGAGGGTGTTCTCCAGCAGCGAGCGGCTGACTTTCGCCGGTGGCAGTAGCAGGGCGTTCGTATACAGGGGGAAGTTCGCATCATAGATGTTGAACTGGGGAGCCGGCTGGGCCAGCATGATGTTGGTCTCGAAAAACGAGCGCACGGTTCCAATGTCATTCCAGTATCCGGGAAAGGGATACGAGTACACGCGGCGCTCATGGATGGCGCGGGGAATGAGGGCCTTGCCGAAATCGTGGTCGTCCTGATGCGCATCGAGCGCCTCGCGCAGAACTTCGGCCTCGAAGATGTAGATGCCCATGGACGCCAGATACACTCGCCCCGCCGCGGCTAGCTCCGGTGCGACCGGACTGTCCTTTCCATGCAGCTCGTGCCGGCGAGGCTTCTCGTAGAACTCGGTGATGCGCTGATCGCTGTCAGTCTTGAGGATTCCGAACCCGGGCGCGTCGTCCGCCGTGACAGGTGTCGCGGCAATAGTGATCTCGGCGCCGTTTCGCCTGTGGTGATCGAGCATCAGGCAGTAATCCATCGTATACAGCTGATCGCCTGAGAGAATGATTACCTGCTCATGGGAATAACTCCCGATGTGCGGCATCGTCCGGCGCACGGCATCCGCGGTCCCCTGGTACCACTTCTCGGAAAGCGGTGTTTGTTCCGCAGCGAGTACGGTGACAAACCCACCGCGGAATCTGTCGAAGACGTACGAGCGCGCGATGTGGTTGTTGAGACTTGCAGAGTTGAATTGGGTAACGACGAAGATTCGATCGAATCCCGAGTTGATGCAGTTGGAGATGGGGACGTCAACCAGGCGGTATTTTCCCGCAAGGGGGACTGCGGGCTTGGCCCGAGGATGCGTCAGCGGGAAAAGACGCGTGCCGGCACCGCCACCCAGAATGACTGCGAGTACCTTGTTCATTTACGGTTCTCGAACTGAGCCGGGACGAGCTGCCAGGCCAGCACAGACGGCTGACCATCAACGCGTCGGACAGAGCATACCTTGCAGAGATTGCCGAAGCCAGAAGCTAACACTGAAGTTGGCGCTAATCGTTCTTCACCAACTGTTTCGGGCTTAGCCGTTTGCGAGTGGCCCGGATCAGTTCACAAGGTTAACGGGCTCCTCTTGCCTGTGTTATCATGATCCGAAACAATGGTTATCATGACTCGTAGAGCCACGCCGTGAGTACAATGCCCGGCCAACAGCACACCTACCTCATCGAGCGCGGACTGCGGTACTACGACGACAGGGCGCACGGACTTCTGGAGGTTCTTCCAGATGGTGCGCCAAGTACCATCGAGCAGGTGCGTTCATGGCACCCCGCTTACGCTGACAGCACGAATGATTCGATCGTACTGGCGGCGTCATCTCGGCAATTCACACTGGCTGACGCGCGGATTGTGTACGCTCGCCAGCACGGGTTCGCGAGCTGGGCGCATTTCGCCGAGCATGTTGAGCAGCTCGGCGCCGGCGAACTGGACGAGCCGTTCGTGCAATTGATGGAGGCGGGCAAGGTGGGCGACTGGCTCCGCGTCCGCTCGATTCTGGGCGACAGCCCGGAGCTACTGCGCGCTCGCGGCACAAACGGAAACACATTGCTGAATCTCGCTTGCAGCCTGGTTGCGTGCTCCGCGCCCATCGCTCAGCACAAATCGGTCTCAAAAGAGCCGGACGCGCGGCGGCTCGATGCTGTGCGGCTGCTTCTGGACGCGGGCGCCGATCCCAATCAGGCGAACGACCGCGGCTGGACGCCTCTGCATCAAGCGGGCTACCGCAATGACCCGGACATGGTGGCGCTGCTTCTCGAGGCCGGAGCACGCGCCGAAGCGGAGGCACACGGCGCCGGCGGCACGCCGCTCGCCGTCGCTCTGTTCTGGGGACACCGTGAGTCGTCGGAGCTCCTGGCTCGCTCGGGTGTCTTGCCGCGCAATCTGCGGGTCGCCGCCGGCCTCGGGCGCGAAGATCTCGTGCAGGAATGCTTCACGCCGGATGGGCAGCTTACGGCATCCGCGAGTAGCGCGCGCCGCTTCTACCGACCACATAGCGGCTTCCCATTCTGGACGCCTTCGAGTAACCCGCAAGAGGTGCTCGACGAGGCGCTGGTTTGGGCGGCGAAAAGTGATCGAATAGAGATTATGCCGTCCCTGGTGACGCGGGGGGCGAACATTTCCGCCGACCCGTATCGAGGCACCGCGTTGGCGTGGGCAGCGGCCAATGGTCGCGTGCGCGCGGCAAAGTGGCTCCTGGAGCATGGCGCTGACGTCAACAGTCGCGCAACCTTCGGTGGAATGACGCATGGGAAGGGCGTGACCGCGCTGCACCTCGCGTCGCAGAAAGGCGACCTCGCGATGGTGAAGTTCCTTGTCGAGCGCGGCGCCGATTTAACGATACCGGACGCGATCTATCACAGCACGCCAGCTGGGTGGGCTTCACATTCAGGTGCCACAGAAGTCGTGGCCTACCTCGAGGTTACTTCTCGAGGAGCTGGCCGCGGCGAAAGCGCGGACGAATAGGAAGGATCGCGCAGCAGGTAAGCGTATGCTCGCAGATCCGCTAACTTCCGCTTCTCACTCGACGCTTACCGCATGCACAAACGAAGGTTAATCGTACCACCCCCACCCAGCACTCCGGCGGACCTCGCGACCTCGCGCGGCGATCGCTGCGTCATACCGCCCGATCTCCTGCGGGACGCGTCTCGAAGGTTGGGAATAATGGCGCTGGTTGGCGCAGCGCTGTGGGTGAGCGGAACGGTGCTTGGCCATATTGTGGACCGAGCCATCATCTCCGGTAATTCCGATTGGCTCACCCTGACTGCGACCGATGCGATCGCGGCGGCCGGTGGCATCGTCTCGCTGGCCCTTTTCGCGTACACACGGCGCACCAGGAGGGAGCCCGCGTTTGTACTCGATCTTGGGCTTGTCTATCTCGTACTCACGGCTCTCGACCTGGGTTTGCTCTTTCACTTTACCGCCGGAGCGCGGCCCGTGGATGTGCTGCCGGAGATTTCGTGGATCGGGGCGGTGGTTCTGATGTATGCCGCAATCGTGCCCACCGCCCCAGCGAAGATGCTGGTCACGGGAGTTATCGCCGTATCCATGAATCCTGTATCCATGTTGATCGCCAAAGCGACGGGAAACTGGGAATTTGGCTCCGCGAGCAACGTGCTGTTGATGCACTATCCTGACTATCTCCTCGTGGGCGTCGCCGCCGTCATTTCACATGTTGTAACGCGGCTGGGGCAGCAGGTTACCAAGGCCCGGGAAATGGGAAGCTACCAGGTGGGAGAGTTGTTGGGGCGTGGTGGTATGGGCGAGGTATACAAGGCAACTCACCGCATGCTGGCGCGTCCGGCTGCGATAAAGCTGATCCGGTCAGAGGCGTTTGCCGGACCGAACGGCGAGGTGGCCAAGCTCGCGGTCAGGCGATTCCGGCGGGAAGCCGAGGTAGCCGCGAACCTGAGGTCGCCGCATACAGTGGAGCTGTACGATTTTGGGGTTACGGAAGACCAGACGCTGTATTTCGTGATGGAGCTGCTGGACGGTTTGGATCTCGAGTCCCTGGTTCAACGTCACGGTCCGGTTGGTCCCAGCAGAGTTATTCACATCCTGAAACAGGTGTGCGAATCGCTGGAAGAGGCACACGTGGCCGGAATGGTTCACAGGGACATCAAACCCGCGAACATCCACGTTGGACGGCTAGGTCTCGAGCAGGATTTCGTCAAGGTGCTTGACTTTGGGCTTGTGAAGCCGGCGAGTGCCACAAGCGTGTCGTCGCTGGGAACCGAAGCCGGCCTGACACCGGGTACTCCCTCCTACATGGCGCCCGAGATGGCGCTCGGCGAAGCGGTCGATGGACGGGCGGACATATACGCACTGGGTTGCGTCGCGTACTATCTGCTCACGGGCCAATTGGTCTTCGAGGCAGAGTACGGTTTTCAGGTGATTGCGAAGCACATGATGGACGAGCCGGAGCCGCCATCGCAAAGGTCGGGTATCCACATACCCCTCGCGCTCGAACAACTGGTCCTGGACTGTCTAGCGAAAAAGCCAGCCGATCGGCCGCGCAGCGCGGCGGAGTTGGGTCGCTCCCTCGCTGCGCTCGATGTTGCGACGTGGAGCCAGGAGCAGGCGATGCAATGGTGGGATGCGAATCGAGATCCGGCGATTGACTCCAATCCTCTTGTTCAGAGCGGCCTCGAGGCGCTCTCTCCACGCGCATGAAATTCCTAGACGCCCTCCTACTAATGACAGTCGTCATACCAAGCATGCCGGCTAACGCCCAGGAACCCGATTGGGCTGCGGCGCGTACCGAGACCCTGGAGCACCTTCAGAAGCTGATCAGAATCAACACGGTCAATCCGCCCGGTAACGAGATCGGTGTCGCGCGGTATCTCGATAGCACGCTCAAGAGCGCAGGCATCGAAACACACCTTTTTGAGCCGGCATCTGGACGCGCCGCGTTTGTGGCTCGGATCAAGGGGACAGGAGAAAAGAAGCCGGTGCTCTTGATGGCTCACATGGATGTCGTAGGGGTCGAGCGCGATAAGTGGTCAGTCGATCCATTCGCCGCGGAAATAAGGGACGGTCTGCTGTACGGCCGCGGGGCGATAGACGACAAGGGGATGCTCGCGGCAAATCTCGAGACCATGCTGCTGCTCAAGCGCAGCATCATCGACAAGGGAGGCTCGCTCGCACGGGACGTGGTTTTCGTGGCGAATTCGGACGAGGAAGCGGGGGGCGAGTGGGGAATGGGTTGGCTGATAGCCAATCATTCGGAGCTGATTCGCGCCGAATTCGCCCTGAATGAAGGGGGACGCACCCGAATCGTGCGCGGGAAGCCGCTGTACGTCGCCGTACAAAACACGGAAAAGGTGTCGCACGTCGTCAAGGTTGTCGCGCGTGGACCCGGAGGTCACGCCTCCGTGCCGCTCGCTGGCAACGCGATACTTCGTCTCGGTCGAGCGCTGTCGGCTATCGCCACGCACCGTGAGCCAGTACGCGTCAAGGCTACGACGCGAAAGTTTTTCGCGGAGCTGAGCAAAGTCTGGCCGGATGCGAAGGAGCGTCGCGCGATGGCTGACGTAGCATCGCTCGACACGGGGCGAGTCAAGCGCGGTGCGCGAGTCCTTGCCGCAACCCCCGTATTCGACGCCGTCCTCCGCAACGGAATCTCCGCCGTCATGACCGGTGGTGGCATTCGGCACAACGTCATTCCCACGGAGGCGTCGGCGACGCTCAACATTCGCACGCTCCCGGGCGAGTCTCTGGACAGCGTGGTCAAGCGGCTAGAGCGCGCGGTAAAGGATTCGATGGTGGCTTTCGAGATTGTATCGCGGGAACTGGTGGACGCTCCAGCGTCGGCTTTCGACTCGCCGATGTTCGAGGCGATCGCCGCAAGCTTGCGCGATCTGAATCCCAACATGGTGTGCGTCCCATACCTGAGCACCGGCGCAACCGACAGCGCCCGGCTTCGGCAGTGGGGCATGCAATCGTATGGTCTCCTGCCTTTTCCCCTCAATCAGGACGACGAAGACCGCATGCACGGAAACGACGAGCGCATTCCTCTCGAGTCCCTCGAGTTTGGGACGAAACTCATTTTCGGCGCAATAGCGCGAGTGGCGAAGTGAGTGGAGCGGAGAGTATGGAGTAGGGAGTGATGAGTGAATCGGGAATCGGGAATCGGGAATGGGGAATGCAATGTCGCTTTAGCCCTGTTCCTGGAGCTTTCTCGACCAATGCGCAGCGGCTCAGTGCTACCACCCCAATGCGCATCTGGTAGATTTCCGCTGTTACCAGGCCCAGACCAGACTCCCTACTGCCGACTCCCCACTCCCCATTCCCGATTCCCAGTGTTACAGGAATTCACGACAACTCAAACGCCTGCTTCGGTTCTCGCCGCTGCCAAGAAGTTTTTTTCGCGTCGAAATCCCATTTATGCCGCGTTCATCGATCAGGAAGGGGAGAATTTCGTGACCTTCCGAGGACAGGGCGGAGAGGAGATTGTCATTGGAGTCGCTGCTGTGGAGGGAGGGACGGCGGTGCGCGGTTCCGCGTATCTCTTCGACCAGCAGATCGCTCGCTTTTTTTCGACCCTTCCTCCAATGGCAGTGAAACTGGAAGTGGTGCCCGAATGACGTCGATACCTTTCGTCCAGAGCCTTCGCACTACGCGAGACGTGCTTCGTGTGGGTGACGCGAACGGTGCGGCTCTACACATCAGGGTAGAGGTGCCGGAGCGCTGGGATGTAGTGCGGATAGCTGCGTCACCGGACGCGTCCGTTCAGTCTGTGAAAAGCGCTGCGTTAGAGGAGCTGGTTCCTGGAGCAGACGAGCACGCCTGGGTAATCAAGCTTCGCGGCTTTGAGGTGCTCAGTGAAAGCCGGTCACTTGCAGAGGTTGGCGCAGTCAACGGCACGATCTTTCTCCTCACACACCGTCGTCGACGCGCGGTAAAGTGAGCGCGTCGGTTTCACCACGCGGAACGGACGCTGCGACCGACCGCCGTGATTCGCTGATCGCCGCCGCGGCGCGGCTGCGGGCCGAAGTAGCACGACGCGTGGTGGGACAGGACCGCGTCATTGAAGAGATTCTCATGGCCGTGATGGCGGGAGGACATGCGCTGCTGGTCGGCGTACCGGGCCTGGCCAAGACTCTCATGATCCGCTCGCTTGCCGAGGCGATGCGACTCGAATTCCGGCGCATCCAGTTCACCCCTGATCTCGTGCCGAGCGACATCACGGGGACCGAAATTCTGGAGGAGAACTCCGCAACGGGTGCGCGCACCTTCCGGTTCGTACGCGGTCCGGTATTCGCCAACATCGTGCTGGCCGACGAGATAAATCGTACGCCTCCGCGCACACAGGCGGCTCTTCTGGAGGCGATGCAGGAGCATCGCGTCACCGCGGCCGGAGAGACGATGCGACTCCCCGAGCCCTTTTTCGTTCTGGCAACGCAGAACCCAATCGAGCAGGAAGGAACGTATCCACTTCCGGAAGCGCAGCTCGACCGCTTTCTCTTCGACATACGCATCGGCTATCCGAGCGAAGATGAGGAAATCGCCATACTCCGCACGACGACTGGCGTGGCTGACTTCGAGCTTGATCCTGTAATCGATGCTGAAGAGGCGCTTGGGCTGCAGCGTCTCACACGTGAGATTCCCGCGGCGGAGCCGGCGCTGCGGTATGCGGCCGCGCTTGTTCGCGCGACGCGGCCCGAAGCTCCCGAAGCACCTGACTTGGTCAAACGCTATGTTCGCTGGGGTGCGGGACCCCGCGCAGGCCAGGCGCTCATACTGGGCGCCAAGGCACACGCACTTTTGCACGGCCGTTTCGCCGTGTCGCCCGATGACATCCGGCGCGTAGCGCAACCCGTTTTGCGGCACCGCGTTTTGCCGAACTTTGCGGCCGACGCTGAGGGAATTGGCGCCGAGCGTGTAATCGACGAAGTCCTGGCGAGAGTGGCGCCACCGGGTAGCGGGATAAGGATGTAGACTGGATTGCGGATTGCGGATTGCGGACTGAACTGCGTACTGCGTGCTGAACTGCGAACTGAACTGCGAACTGAACTGCGAACTGCCGAATGCATGATGCGTTTCTGCGCCTGGATTACCGCCGACGGCTACGCGATTGGGAAAGAGCTTCCCTCACCGTGACTTTGGGCCCATCTGGTGTGGCTTTTTACGCAGTACGCAGTACGTAGTACGTTTTCGCAGTTCGCAGTTCAGTCCGCAATCCGCAATCCGCAATCCCTTTTCAGTCATGACGATTTCCGGATCACACACCACAGTTGAGCTCGGATCCATGCTCGATGATTTGCGTGGTGTTTCGTGGCCCGCTCGGCATTCGGTGCGCGGAGCCGCCACCGGAACGCACCGTTCGCGGATAACCGGGATGTCACCTGAGTTCACCGAATACCGGCCATATCGTCAGGGAGACGATCCACGCCGGCTGGATTGGAAGCTTCTTGCGCGCACAGACCGCGCGTACCTGCGAATCACAAGCGATCGTGCCACTCTCGGCACAACGATCCTCATGGACGCGTCCGCTTCGATGGCGTACCCCGAAGCCACGAGCGCAAAATGGGCGGTGGCTCGCCGTATAGCGGTCGGCCTGGCGGCTGTGGCGCACGCGGCGGGCGACCCGGTCGGCGTCATTGTCCCATCAACACATGGCATCCGCGCTCGTCCTCCTCGCACGCGCCGCGGAGTCGTCGGGGAAATTGCGCAGCTTCTCGCTGCAATTGAGCCGGAGGGATCGGTGGAGCTTGGACCGACACTCGCGTTAACACATCGCACGCCGCGCCTGGTGCTGATAAGTGACTTTCTCGGTGACCTGGATGGGATGATCCGAGCAACCCGCGATCGGATAGTGGCGGGCGCGGAGGTACATGCTGTGCACATCTTGGCGCGGGAAGAGCTGGATCCGCCCACAGCCCCCATCCTCGCCAAAGATCCAGAGCACCCGAATGTGTTGCGCCCCCTTGTTGATGAGACTCGCGCAGAGTATCTCGCGATTTTTTCAACGTGGCGGGACGGCCTTGCAAAGAGTTGGCGCGATGCGCGGGCGTCCTATTCGCAGGTAATAACGGATGAGACCGCGTCGCAGGCGATTCGCCGGATTGTGCGGCCGCCAGCTCAAATGGCGACAGCACGATGACCTTCCTTGCGCCGTGGTTTTTGCTAGCGGCAGTTGCCGCGTCAGCCGGAGTCGTGGCGCTGCATTTTTTCGCTCGTCAGAGGCCCCGCGCCGCTATCCTCCCCACGGCGCGTTTCGTACCCGACCTCCCGGCGCGCTCAAGGGGTCGCTCGAATCGCCCTGCAGATCTACTCCTGCTTGCCATGCGCGTCATGGGTGTACTGCTCGCGGGACTCGCGTTTGCGCAACCAATTCGCGAGCCGTCGCGCCGCCCGCTGGCTCGCGTCGTCGCGATTGATATTTCGCGCGCCGCTCGACCGGACAGTGCCTTCGCAAGGCAATTGCGCACGCTGTTTCGTCAAGGTGATGTTCTGGTGGTCTTCGACTCGGCGGCGCGAGTAGTTCGCGGTTCAGTGCTCGATTCCGTGCGAACGCTGGTGAGGTCAACGGCGCGAGGGTCGTTGTCAGCCGGTTTGATCGCTTCCTTGCGGGCGCGTGACTCGCTTTCGCGCGATGCGGACAGTGTCGAGCTGGTGCTGGTCTCTCCCCTTGCCATTGAGGAGTGGGACGCCGCAACCGCCAGCATTCGCGCGCTCTGGCCCGGACCGATCGGGCTTGAAAGAATGCCGGCGATGGTCGACACCACGAAAGGTCGGCTCGCGATAGACTTTCGCGGAGACGATGCCGATCCGCTGCGAGCGACCGTAGCGCTACTGGGTGCCGCGTCCGTTGCTTCCGACAGCGGTGCTGTGCGACTGGTGCGTGGAATACCGACGGCGGCGGATTCCGGCTGGGCTCGACAGGCTGACCGCGTGCTTTTGGCTTGGCCGGTGGAAGCGAGTGAGGTGTCGCAACGGGTGGCGAAAGGTACGACGGAGGGTGGTCGCTTGGAATCTGATACTGTCGGCGGTGTTATCGCTGGCGACGCTATGCTCGTTGCGCAATTCAGCCGAAGCGCTTCTCCCTCGTCCGGACGGGTAATCGCGCGGTGGGTAGACGGTGAGCCAGCGGCGACCGAAGTAGCTCTAGGTGCCGGCTGCTTACGCTCGGTTGCGGTACCGGTGGAGAATCGCGGTGACTTTGCGTTGCGCAAGAGCACGCGCGACTTCGTCGCAGAGCTAAGCGCGCCATGTGGAGGACGCCGTCACTACACTCCGCTTCCCGATTGGGCAATTTCCCTCCTTGCGGGTGGTGGTCCCGCGCGGAAAACCGCAACGCTCAGACGGGATCGCGACCGGCGCAGTCCGGCAACGCCGTGGTTATTGGGCGGCGCGCTACTCACCGCTGCGCTGGAGCCGCTGGTGCGCCGAACGCGCGCGACATGAACGCCAGGAGCAGACTGTCGCTCGCACGAGCGGTTCTGGCAGGAAGTGTTATAGCCAGCGCGGTGCTGTGGGGTAGCTTTGCAGCGCTCACGATCTATGTCACCGCCCGCTTAGCGTCGGGCACGGCATATGAGCCATGGCACAATGAGCTCGCTGTGATAGTCCTTTCGGCAACGGCCGTGACACTGGCAGTGCTTTGGCGAGGAAGACACGCTATCTCGCTTTCACGAGTGGCGCTCTGGCTTGAGGAGAAGCTTCCGTCTCTACAGTACGCACTCGTGACCGCGCAAGAGCCGCTTTCTTCAACAACCGCGAGCGCGCTCGAGAGCCGCATAGCTGACACGCGCTGGGGAGAACCACTTGGTGGAGCAACGGTCCGCGCTGTTGCGCCGCCGTTCGTGCTGTTGGCCGCGCTGCTCAGTGTAGTTCTTGTGACCGGCTTACGCGATCGCGTGCCAATTGGCTCACGCGGCATTGGGATTGGTTCGTCGCGTTCGGAAAGCGGTACAGGGTCAAACGCGCCAAGCAGAATCGCGAATATCCGCGCCAGCGTCCTGTCGCCTTACTCGGGAGAGCGCATCCGGACGCTGGATGATCCGTCTACAATCGATGCTCTGGTTGGTAGCCAGATCGTCATATCAGGAGCAGGATCTCCGGAAAAGCTCTCAGCACGCGTCGGGGCGGATGAACGATCGATTGTCGCAGGCGATCGAGGGTGGGTGTTTTCATTTGTCATGCCCGCTCGCGCTTCGGCGCTGCGGCTCGCCGACCGCGACTTCAAGCGGTTGGTGGTTCTCGAGTCCCGCCCCGACTCGGCGCCTCAAGTCACGTTGATCAGCCCCGCTAGAGATACCGTGTTTCGCGTTCCCGTTGGCTCTCTTCAGCTCTCCGCGGACGCCAGAGATGACTTCGGCCTTACAGCGGCGTGGCTGGAGTACATCATCAGCTCCGGCGAGGGGGAGAGCTTCATCTTCCGTTCAGCTGTTCTTGGAAGGACCTCCATCGCGCGCGCACGATCGCAGACCTTTCGCGCGATCTTTTCCGTCGATGCTCTCTCGCTCAAACCCGGCGATATCGTACATCTGCGAGCGGTCGCGCGCGACAATAACAGCGTCAACGGACCGAGCTCCGGCTACTCCGAGACGAGGACGCTCCGGGTGGGACGCAGGGGTGAGTACGATTCCATCGCGGTGGAAGGTGCTCCGCCTCCCGAGAACAAGGGCGAGGTGAGCCAGAGAATGCTCATCATAATGACGGAAGCGCTGCAGAAAAAGCGACCGCGCCTTGCGCGCACCACGGTCGTATCGGAAGCGGGGCGCATCTCGCAGGATCAGGGACGACTGAGGCGTCGCGTAGGGGAAATCATCTATGCGCGCCTTGGGGGAGAGGGCAGCGCGGAACATTCGCATGAGGCTGAAGAGGACAGTGAGGGCGGACCAGGAAAGCCGTTGACTCCCGAAGAGATGTTAGCCGCTGCGGAGGGGGCCACTCGTCGGGGAGTGGGTGATCCGATCGACTTCCATGGAGATGAAACTCCCGTCGTAGCAGTGAACCGTCCACTCCTGGAAGCTTTCAATGCAATGTGGGAAGCTGGCCGGGAATTGGACATCGGGCAGCCGGACGCGGCGCTCCCGCATATGCGTGCCGCTCTTGCTGCCATTCAGCGCGCACGGGCCGCGGAGCGCATTTACCTGAGAGGGCGTCCGCCAACGGTAGTTATAGATCTCGCCAAGGTGCGCCTTGCTGCTCGTGTTGACTCAGTTGAGGCGCTGAAGCGCACGCCGCGCCCGACTCTTCCTGCGCTGGCGGCATCGCGCGGCGACAGGCTGTCGACTGCGGTGGCGCTGTTGTCACTGGATGCTGACGCCGCTCTGGACTCACTGATGCTGCTTCGAATGGACGCGATCGGCGATGCACCGGCTTTCGCGCGTGAGCTTGGGGTCGCGATAGCCAACATTCGCGGAGGTCGCGACGCGACTGACGACGTGTTGCGGGCGCGGCGGGCGGCGTCAGGAGAGCCTGTCACCCGAGCCGGCCTGCCAGGCTGGACCGCACCACGGTGAGCGAGTTCGTTTTCGCGACCGCACAGTACGAATCGGGCGATTGGGACAGCGCGCCCCTGGTAGCGCCGAACATCATCGACACGATCGCCCGCTACACGTCGATCGATGTAACGCCGTCCGGCGTTATCGTCCCGCTCTCATCACCCGCTCTTTTCCGCTATCCATTGGTCTTTCTCACGGGCCATCTTCCGGTTCGATTTGCCGACGCGGAACGCCTGAATGTGCGTTCATTCACGGAACGCGGTGGATTGCTGTTCATCGACGACCACAATCACGACATCGACGGTGCTTTTCACAAAACGGCGACGGAAGCTATCCGCGACGCTGTGGGTCCTCTCGTGCAGTTGCCAAACACCCACTCGTTGTATTCTGCTTTCTTCACATTCGACGATGGACCCCCCGCGACCAGCCACGAGCTGAACGGTTGGGGGGACAATCTCGTGCATTCGCATCTTTTTGCCGTCATGCAGGGGACGAGAATCGCGGTCCTTTACAGCAACAAGGATTACAGCTCCGAGTGGGGCTACCATCCGGATAACAAGCGATTTCTCTCCATCGATAACACGCGCTTCGCGGTGAACATTGTGGTTTATGCGCTTACTCGCTGATCGCCGGCGGATTACGGCGGAGCACGCCCTGCGCGTAATCAGTGTGGCCATGCTTGCCTGGATGTTTGTGTGGTCCTTGATGCCGTCTCGGTCGAGAGAATCATCTGCTCGCATTGGGTCGCCGCGGGCGGTGCGCGATTCTCTGGCGGCGTGGAGTGCGTCCGCTTTCAGTGATTCGATCCACCTCGATGTGGACACGGTTCCCGATCGCGCAATGCGCGACTGGCTTGTCGCGCTCCGGCGCAATTCTACGGGCGTGACTTGGTCTGGCGCACGCCTTGTTGCCACTGCGGTTGCGATTTCTCCTCTGGGCTCACCGGCGGGCGGTGTCAGCATTCGGGTCGCTGCTCCAGCGGGAGCACCTATCGCAATTGCTGACGCACTTGGTGAGATCGACACTGTTACGGCCAGGGGAGGGGGAGCCGTATTGGCCATGCGCGGGATCGCTGCTCCGGTGGTGGCGCTGGTGAATGGACAGGCTGCGCGCGCGGCGAATGTGGATTCACTGGTATCGAGACGGGTAGCCGTGATCGGTCGTGCGCATTGGGAATCCAAATTCTTGATAGCCGCGCTGGAGGAGAGTGGCTGGACGGTGGACGCGGTTCTCTCAGTGGCACCCGGCGTCGACGTGACCCAGGGTGATCTCGCGTTGATTGATACGGCGAATCACGGGGTGGTCATCATGCTGGATTCATCAGGGGCGCGATTCGGAGCGCGCGTTGCGCGCTTTGTTCGACAGGGAGGGGGAGTGATCCTGCTGGGTAGTAGTGCGCTCCTGCCTGCACTCAAGCCGATTGCTGCCGGCACGCCAGGAGCGCGCTTGCCGCCTCGAACGTTGGGTTTTTCCTCAGAGTCACCACGCGGGGGTCTGGCTTTTCAACCGCTTGCAAGCCTTCGCAACGATGCCGTACCTGTGGAGCAACGTGGCGGGCGTACCGCGATTGCCGCTCGTCGCGAGGGAAGTGGCCGCGTCGTTCAGGTGGGCTACATTCAGAGTTGGCGCTGGCGGCTGATGGGCGGGGAGAACAGCGCAGAAGCGCATAGGGAGTGGTGGTCCGACATTGTCGCCGGAGCCGCATATCGCGCGGAGCGAGGGGCGGGAGTGGATAAGAGAGTTCGCGCTGGGGGCCCCCCCCCGATTAAACAATCTACCCTTCCGGTCGGGAACGCCGAGCATCAATCCACCGCCGTTGACACCGCGTTATTGCATATCACCAGCATGCGTCTCGATCCCGCTCCCCTGGCCAGCCTCATCCACGATCTCGGACCTCAGGTGACGCGGCCTTCGGGAGGATCTTCCCTTCTGCCGAGAAAATCGCTGCCTGCCTGGCTACTCCTGGCGCTTTTCGCAGCCCTCCTCACCGAATGGGCATCCCGCCGCTTGCGTGGTGCGCGATGACCGTTGCCTTGATCTCGCACTCGGACTCCGGCCGTCATGACACGGGTTGGGGTCATCCAGAGCACGTTGGCCGCATACGCGCCATTCCCCGGGCGCTGCGAGAGCACGCCGACCTCATGCTGGCTCTCCAGCATGTACAGGGGCGCCACGCCGACGCCGATGAGCTCACGCTCGTGCATGACCCGCTGTACGTCAGGCGCGTGGAGCAGCTCGCCCGCTCGGGCGGTGGTTCTCTGGATCCCGACACTCTCGTAAGCGAAGGCTCATGGGATGCCGCAACCGCCGGTGCCGGCTGCGTACTCGATGCAATCGATCTTGCTTTTGCGGGCGAGACGACTCGAAGCTTCTGCGCGGTGCGTCCTCCCGGACACCATGCGCTCGCAGGTCGCGGCATGGGCTTTTGTCTCTTTGGCAACGTCGCGCTCGGCGCCTACTATGCCCGGGCGAAGCATGGCGCCGAGCGCATTCTCATAGTCGACTGGGACGTGCATCACGGTAACGGAACCCAGGCCCTCGTCGAGCGGACGCGTGACATACATTTCGTCTCCATGCATCAATGGCCCTGGTATCCTGGCTCCGGCGCCGCCGAGGATCGGGGGCCGCACAAATCGGTGTGGAATGTTCCCATGCGAGCCGCCTTGCCCGCGCAGCAGTACGTTGACGCTTTGCACCGCGCCGTCGACGAGGCAACAGTCGGCTTCACACCCGATCTGCTGCTCATCTCCGCCGGCTTCGATTCACTTCGCGGCGACCCTCTGGGAGGGTTCACTCTGGAGCTGGAGCACGTCGCCGACTTGACCAAGTGGCTGGCAGGCGCAGCCTCCTCGTGGTGCGGGGGACGGCTTGTGAGTACTCTGGAGGGTGGATACAACGTGGAGCGGCTCGGCGAAGCCTGCGTCGAGCACGTGCGATCGCTCTTGTAGAGCGGCGCGCGCGGCGCGCGCTGCCCGTCGGCCGGTTCGTGCGCGGTTTTCGGTGCATCGGGACTGCACCCCTCGCCTGCACCTCACTCGTCGCGCAGGATCTAGGTAGCTTTTGCGTTCATGAGAGCTGTTCCACCCGTACCAGCGGTACTTCGCCTTGTTCAGCTGGCGGTGGTTGGCAGGTGGCGAGCGACTGGAGAAGACCTGTATCGCGAGGTTGCTCAGCTAACCGAAGCCGCAGCCGGCCAGGAAATCGTGGTATCGGGTTGCGGAGACGGAATCACCACCGAGTGGCTCGCACTTCGAACCGGGTGCGCTGTAACCGGGGTTGATCCGGATGCCGAAAGCCTGGAAATTGCGGAAGTACGTGCAAAGTCGTTGCCCACGCCGCTACCCATAACCTATCAGCAGGCCCCGCTCGATGACCTTCCACACGAATCAGCCGTATTCGATATCGGTATTGGCGAGCCGGCCCTGTCGGCGGCCGAAAATCCAGCTTTGGCCGTAGCCGAACTTGTGCGTGTGACGCGACCGATGGGTCCGGTCGTCCTGCTAATGCCCACGTGGAGCTCGGAAATCGCCACGAGTGCACGCGACCTGGTAATTGAACGTCTTGGGTTACGACCGCACCTGCTCGTCGAATGGAAGCAGATGCTCCGTGACGCGGGGGTTGTTGACGTGCAGGTTCAGGATTGGACGACAGGAACGGCCGGTGGCGGAGCGAGGTGGAGTGGTCCTGCCGCCGCGCAGCAGAATTCTCTGCTCACCTGGAGGCAGAAGGCGCACATTGTGGGACGCGCGTGGCGCCGTTGGGGATGGCGGGAAGCTCGCGGAGCGGTGGAACGTGAGACCACTCTTCTGCGCGAACTTTCGCGAGAGCGTGCAATCGGTTTTCAGCTGATAAAGGGTGTAAAGTGGCCGCATCTGAGATAGGCCTGATCTCTACCGGTGAACAGACGACAGCGGCGAGGAACGTCGCTGTGCCGCGGAGCTACTATCGCGGCCGGGACGGTGAGGTGCGCACCGAGCTGCCGCCGCGCGACCTGCGCGAGATCATCAAGTCGGGTGAAGGAATGGTGTGGGTGGACGTCGACGTTACGAATCGGCATCAGCACGCCGTGCTCGAGAAAATCTTCAACTTCCATCCGCTGGCTATCGAGGATACGCTCAACCCCGATAGCCGGGTCAAAATCGAGGAGTACGACGGCTACCTCTTTACCATTATTCGTGGCGTGCTCTTCGATGACAAAACGGAGAACCCGTACGATCTCGCGACGCGGGTTCTCTGTTTTTTTCTGGGGCCGAACTTTCTCGTCACGACGCATGCAGGCCCCTCCCATAGTTGCGCACTCATTGCCGAGCGCGTCATGCGAAGTCCGGATGCGCTGGAGCGTGGCCCGGGCCGGCTCATGTATCTGGTAATGGACGCCTCCGTCGACGAGTATTTTCCGATCATCGACCAGGTCGACGAATTCATAGATGGTCTGGAGGAGCGCGTTTTCATCAACTTCGACGACAATGCGCTTCGCAGCGTGTTCAGCGTCAAGCGCCTCGTGCTGTCCCTAAGGAGGCACCTGGCGCCGCAGCGTGAGGTCTTCAACGTCCTCACAAACCGTCCCAGTCCACTGCTCACCCACGAAACCCAGATATACTTCCGCGACATCTACGATCACGTGCTACGAATCAACGACGCATTCGAGGCCCAGCGCGATCTCCTGGGATCGACGCTGGACGCCTACCTCACGCAGGTTTCCAACAGACTTGGCCTGGTGACGAAAGGTCTGTCGATAATTGCGACGTTGAGCGTGCCTTTCGTGGTAGTAAGCGGAATGTGGGGAATGAACTTCGAGCGCATCCCGATGGCGCGGCATCCGCTGGGATTCTGGATCATGCTCGCTCTTCAACTAGGTATCGGTGGCGCTTTGATCGCAATCCTGAGGTGGCGGAAATGGCTGTAACTGGCCTTAAGATGTTTGGTGTTGCTGCGCTCGGGGAACGCGAGGACGGGCCGCTCGCGCCCCAGACAGCGTCCGTCGTCGTACGCGAGCTTGGCGCGGTCGTCCGCGCGGCGCCCTACGCGCGCGTTGAAATGAGCGACATCGAGCTCGACGACTATCAGCAGGTCGTCGAGAGCGTGTTCGAGCGGCATACCATCATCCCCGCGCCGTTCGGCACTGTTTTTCGCTCTCGCGATCAACTGACTCGCTGGATCGAGTTGCACTACGCCGCTCTCAGCGACGGGATGCATCTCATTGACGGAAGGTGCGAGATGCGCGTGCACCTGAGGCCGACTGTGGCAAAGGGGGCAGGCGCGAAGGAGATCAACCTCGCGTTGATCGCCGCCGACACCTTCCGTGTGCTGCGAACGAGCGCCACGGCGGGCGTGCATCTGCGCAACTCCGAGGTACACACGACGCATGGCATCGCGTTTCTGGTCGACAGATCGCACTGGCAGGACTTCAGTGCTCTGGTGTTGACGCAGTCAAAACAGACCGAGGGCGTCGATTTCGAAAGGTCAGGTCCGTGGCCACCATACGATTTCGTGCACATGGATCTGGGCTGAGCGATGTTCTGTCCTGATTGCGGCACGTGGAATCGTGCCTCCGCGATGAGCTGCGTAAGATGCCGCGTCGAGCTCCCTGACGTTCCGGACGCCCCCAGCGCCAAACCGGATGAGGAGATGGACCTGCTGCGCCGCGCAACCGGCGGCCGGTACAAGGTGCATCGCAAGATCGGCGGCGGCGGCATGGCCAACGTGTACGCGGCCAGTCACGCCATGCTCGGAAGGCCTCTCGTCATCAAGGTTCTCCTCGCGAGTCTCGCGAGGGAGGAGGAGATGCGTGAGCGTTTCAGGCGCGAGGCGGAATCGGCGTCGCAACTGTGCCATCCGCACATCTGCCCTATCATCGACTACGGCGAGGTGGAAGAGAGCGTCTACCTGATAATGCCGTATCTGTCTGGAGGATCGATGGCGGACGTCATAGTGCGCGAGCGCAGCGTAGCTGCCGAACGCACCGCCGCCGTTGGGGCCCAGGTTGCGACCGCGCTCGATTACGCGCACCGCCACGGAATCGTCCACCGCGACGTCAAGCCGGACAACATCCTCTTCGATGAGGAAGGCAACGCACTCATCACGGATTTCGGGATCGCCACCGCGCGCTTTCACAGCCGCCTCACCGCGACCGGCCGTGCCATGGGAACGCCGCATTACATGTCGCCCGAGCAGGCAATGGGAAAGCTGGTCGATGGACGCAGCGACCTGTACGCTGTTGGTGTCATGCTGTACGAAATGCTGCTCGGGTTCCCGCCTTTCGACGGCGCCGATTCCTACTCCATTGGTTACAAACACGTGCACGAAGTGGCAGCCGCGCCCGACGTGGTAGACTCGAGGTCCCCGGCCGCACTGGGGCAGATAATCATGAAATGTCTGCTCAAACCGCCCGCTGAACGGTTTCAGCGAGGCCACGATCTGGCGGACGCCCTGCTCGGCTTTCTCGCCACCACCGGAGCGTCAGGAGAGTACCGAGCCGCCCGTCTCTCTCGCCGGCTCGGCGCGACGCCCACTACAGCCCGGTAGAGATGCGGCTTTCGCACGAGATTCTTACACTCCGCACCAAACATCCCTTTACAATCTCTCGCGGAGGAGCCAGCGAGTGGCGAGTGGTGTGGGTTCGAGTTACCGACGACGACGGAGTCGAAGGTTGGGGCGAGGCCGCGCCCAGCAAGTTCTACGGTGAAACTGTCGAGTCGGTGGCAGGGGCTCTCGCCCTATTTTCCCCGCTCGTCGAGGCGGCCGATCCATGGTCGACGGAGAGTATCGAAAGCGAGCTGAATCGCGTGATTCGCTTCAACGGTTCCGCAAAGACAGCGGTTAGTGCCGCACTTCACGATCTCGCTGGCAAACGCCTCGGCATTCCGCTGTACAAGTTGTGGGGACTAGACCCAGCGCGCGCTCCGCTGTCGAGCTTCACCATTGGAATCGGCAGCGAGAACGAAGTGCGCCGCAAGGTCGCTGAGGCCGAGCCGTATCCGGTACTGAAGGTAAAACTCGGCTCCGACCACGACGAGGCAATCATCCGCACCGTTCGCGATGCGGCTCCAGACAAGCTTTTGCGTGTGGACGCGAACGCCGCATGGTCGGCGAAATACGCTCTCGAGATGATCGAGTTACTGGCGGAGTGCGATGTGGAATACGTCGAGCAGCCACTTCCCGCGCACGACCTCGAGGGAATGCGCTTCGTCCGCGACCGGTCCCCGCTTCCGATCTTCGCGGATGAATCATGCGTGCTTGCAAGCGATATCCCGAAGCTCGTTGGCGTTGTGGATGGCATCAACATCAAGCTTGCGAAATGCGGCGGACTGCATGAAGCCATGAAAATGATCTCGGTTGCGCATGCTCACGGTATGCTGGTGATGATGGGCTGCATGATAGAGACTAGCCTCGGCATAGCCGCGGCGGCTCATATGGCCCCGCTGCTCGACTATGCTGACCTCGACGGCGCTGCCCTGCTCGCCAACGATCCGTTCATCGGACCTTCCATCGAGGGAGGCGTCATCGCAATACCGAGCGGTCCTGGCCTCGGAGTGCGGCGTAGCTGACGTCCCGGACTAGCTCCAGTATGGTCAGCGCGCAGTCCGGCCGCGGCCAACTGCCGAACTGTTAAAGTCGCCCGGCATTTCGGGCAGAACCAAGCTGGCCTGACCTGACGGAACTATCGCGGTCTGAGAATCCTGCCAGCTGCCTCGGCTGTCATGGGCGACCCCAACAGCGTCGCCGCCCGAGCGAGAACCGGGTCGCGGCCAGCAGCCAGGTCCTGGCTGCTTGGAAGCAGCAGTTCGTCAGGAATCACACCTTTGCCCTCCAGCTCACTGCCATCGGACATGGTCACCGACGCGTCCGCGACGCTTGTCGCGTAGAAGATCGCGCGTTCCACACCGGACTTATGGTTGAAGGTGCGGCTGCGCATCACAGAGCCGGCCGTCCGGTCCCCGATGACCGTGCCGCGCCCGGTGATTTGAATAGTACGCGCGAACACCTCCGATGCCGATCCGGACTGACTGTCGACTATCACGAGCAGCTTGCCCGGGTACGCCTTTTCCCCCCTTCCTTTTGCCATTAGGGGCTCAATTCCAGTTCGCCGACGCAGATCACCGATCTTCACGTCGGTCTTGAAGAAGTGGCCGAGAAGCTCCAGGAGTGCCCTCTCGTCTCCACCGGCATTACCGCGGAGATCCAGGACAAGAGCTTGGCGCCCGCGTGCGCGCTTCATACCGTCTTCGACGCGTCGGTCGAAGTGATCGAACACGGCAAACTCCCAGATCATTAGGTCCCTGCCTATCTCCTCATAGCGCGATATGTGCGCGCTCGCTTCACTCTCCGCCTCCCGGATAAGGTTCCAGATGTCAGTTCCGCCGTCCGTACCGGTCAGATCAATGACCTTGTGTTTTTGCCGGACCTTTGCCGCCACGTCGATTTGCCGAGGTGCGTCGCCGGACGACCGCGCCATAATGCGCAGTCCTGGTTGTGGCCGTAGAAGGTGGTAGAGATAAAGCAGTTTCCAGAGGGTTTCTCGGGTCGGGACCTGACCATTGACGGAGAGTATGGCGTCGCCCACGCGCAGGCCCTGCGCAGCCGCGTCGCTGCCTGGCTTGACCCGGGTCACGAAGCATGTGTCGCCAACCATCTGCATCTCCCATCCATACTGCACCTGTACCGTGAGCGCGGGAGGTAAGAAGTATGTGTGTGAGTCGTTCAACTCCAACGCCACCTGCGCTACGCTAGCGAACACTTCTTCGATGGTTTTGGCCTGCCTGATGCGTTGATCAGCCGCATCGAAGCGCGACCCAAGGTCTATCCCCCTGAACGTTGGATCGTAGTAGTGTTTTTCGATGTCGGATCGCACCTGGGCCAGCATCGCACGTCCGCGCTCGCGGTCGAGCTTGCCGAGCGACTGCGCCGCCGCTGGCGGAATCGCCGCCCATGCTGCAATCCACACCGCAAGCGCAAAAGGCCGCGATGCGAAGCGGCACCTCGCGCGCGCGATCTGCATCATGCTCTCGCCGTATGTTGAATGAATGTTTCTGGGTTAGCGAGTGTGTGCTGCGCCACGTTGACCGGTTCTCAGGTTTTCCTTTCTCAGTCTACGAACCGCTTCCGCAGTCCGCAATCGAAGGCGATACAGGGATACCGCCACTTCTCTGCGTTAGCGTCTTCCAATAGCTTATGGAAATGCGAGTCCCCCAGCTTGTCGCTCTTGCAACCTACGCTCTCCTGACTGGGTCACGAGCCGAGGCGAGTCAACAGGTAGTTTCGCCGCCGAAGCCAGCTTCCTCAGCCCAATACGCCGGGGCGATTGCGAAAGCCCGTGTGCTCGTTCGGGACAGCATGGCAGGTGGCCAGGTTCCCGGGATGTCCGTCGCGGTTGCGATCGATGGCAAGGTGGTATGGTCAGAAGGATTCGGCCTGGCGGACGTAGAGAACGGTGTTCGTGTTACGCCGAGTACGAAGTTGCGTATTGGGAGCGTTTCCAAGCCCATCACCGCGGCTGCCGTAGCGTTGCTGGTTCAACAGGGGAAACTGGACCTGGACTCCAACGTACAGCGGTATGTTCCCTCATTTCCCGTCAAGCGCCATCCAGTGACGCCCCGGCAGCTCGCAGGCCACCTCGGCGGTGTTCGGCACTACGCCGGAGACGAGATGATGAGCATGCGGCCGTACGCCAACGTCACGGATGGGCTCGCGATGTTCAGGGACGATTCATTGGTCTACACGCCCGGTACTCGGTATTCGTACTCGAGCCATGGGTTCAACCTTCTAAGCGCGGTAGTGGAGGGTGCTTCCGGCGAGCCATTTCTGGTATTTGTCCGGCGTAATGTGCTTCGTCCGCTCGGAATGAGCTCGACGATCGCGGAGCACCAGGACAGCGTTATCGAGCATCGGGCGCGGTACTATGTGCGCGCAACCAATGGGCCGCTTCTCAACGCCCCGTATGTCGATAACAGCTACAAGTGGGCAGGGGGAGGCTTTATCTCCACGCCTGAAGACCTGGTTCGGTTTGGGTCGGCAATGCTGCGGAAGGGCTTTCTTGACGACCAATCGCGAGCTCTTCTCTTTACATCACAGCGAACAGCTGACGGCAAGGAGACCGGGTACGGGATAGGCTGGAGTGTTGGTACGGATTCCGTGCTCGGACGAACGATCGCGCACGGCGGAGGCTCCGTGGGTGCGAACGCATATCTTATCATGTATCCGGACCGCGGTATTGTCGTCGCCATGCTCGCGAACACCAACTCCCCCTTTGTCGGTTCGGGCCGGGGTGCCCGGCAGGTGGCTCGTCTCTTCGCCCGGTAAGCCGGCGCGCCCCTCTACGGATCTCCTCAGTCCAGTTTCCGTCCCGGAGCGCCGGCTGTTCGAAGTTGCGTTGCCGGTCCCGCTCTTCCACACCTTTACGTACGCGGCACCGGCTGAGTTGGCGGATAGCATCGCTCCCGGTTCACGAGTGGTGGTGCCGGTTCGCACTCGGCGCGCCGTAGGTATCGTGGTGAGCGGTGAGTCGGCGCGACCTCCAGGCGCAAGGACTCGCAGCATTGTCAGCGTCGCGGACATTGAGCCCGTGCTTTCGCCCTCCATGCTCACTCTCTGTGCCTGGATCGCGGATTATTACGTTGTACCTATCGGACTGGTGCTACGTGCGATGCTGCCGGCCGCTCTCACGGCCGTCAAGGCGGTTGAGCCACCGCGTAAAACCCAGCGCATTGCGAGCATACGTAGGGAGCTGCCATCGCTGCAGGAGCGAGAGACGCTGTTTGGACGCGCGAAACGCCAGCGTGAGCTGTACGAGTTGCTCGAGTCCGTCGGAGGTCGCGCTCCCGTGGCACATCTCACCGGGAAGCTGAAATTCTCGGCAGCGGTAATGCGTGCCCTGACCGATCGCGAATTGATCACGATCGACCAGGAAATCGTTGATCGCGATCCCTTCGCGTTGCGGCCAGCGCCTGCTCCCGCGCGCCACACGCCCACGCCGGCGCAGAGCGCGGCCCTGCGCGTGCTCAAATCGGCGCGGCAAGGCGAAGTTTTTCTGCTTCACGGAATCACGGGCAGCGGCAAAACGCTGGTCTATATCGAGTTTCTGCGAGAGGTGGTCGAAAAGCGCGGGCAGAGCGCGATCGTGCTAGTCCCTGAAATCGCGCTCACGCCGCAGACGGTCGATCGCTTCCGCTCCTTTTTCGGCGAGCGCGTGGCCGTGTTGCACTCCGCGCTCAGCGAGGGCGAGCGCTACGACGAATGGCTGGCACTCAAGCGCGGTGACAAGCGCATTGCGGTCGGTGCGCGTTCGGCAATTTTCGCCCCTCTCACGGATCTTGGCGCGATCATCGTGGACGAAGAGCACGAAGGCAGCTACAAGAACGGTGAGACGCCGCGATATCACGCCCGTGAGGTAGCCGTCATTCGCGCCCGCGAGGCCGGCGCAGTAGTGGTACTCGGCAGCGCCACTCCGAGTCTGGAAAGCTGGCGCAATGCGCAGCTTGGGAAGTATGGGCTTCTTTCGCTACCGGAACGTGTTGGAGAGGGGCGTTTGCCCAAAGTGCGCGTCGCGGACCTGCGTCTTCTGGTTCGCGAGTCGTCGGAAAGCGGGGCTCCCCAGCACACCTTCGGCCGGGTCTTCAGCGAACCACTGGAGAGGGCGCTCGCCGATCGGCTTCAGCGTGGTGAACAGTCTGTACTGCTGCTCAACCGAAGAGGATACGCGGCATACGTGCAGTGCACAGAGTGCGGCAATGTGAAAAGCTGCCCCAATTGCAGCATTACTCTCACATATCACCGTTCGCCAGAGCGGCTCATCTGCCACTACTGCCGACACGAGGAGCCGGACACACCGCTGTGTCACCGGTGCGCGGGCACAACGATGAAGCAGCGCGGCCTTGGCACGCAGCAAGTCGAACGGTTGCTCGCTGAACGCTTCGCATCGGCGCGAATCGCGCGCATGGATGTGGATACCACGAGCGGCAAATGGGCGCATGCCACGATTCTCGACCGCGTCGGCGCTGGGGAGGTGGACATGTTGCTGGGCACGCAGATGATCGCCAAGGGGCTCGACTTTCCCAATGTTACTCTCGTAGGTGTTGTTGACGCCGACGTCGGAATCAATCTGCCGGACTTCCGCGCATCTGAAAGAAGCTTTCAGCTGCTGAGCCAGGTAGCCGGGCGAGCAGGACGTGGTCCCAAGGGTGGGGACGTCATCATTCAGACACGATTGCCTGGACACCACGCGGTGCGGTGCGCACTGGCGCACGATTTCCACGCGTTCGTCGCGGAGGAGCTTCCCTCGCGCGTGAAGCCTCCTTATCCGCCCATGATTCGGCTGGTGAACGTGATATTCAGCGGTCTCGAGGAAAAAGCGACGGCGGACCTCGCTCTGGACGCCGACAGTTGGCTACGGGCATTACTCGCAAGGCGTGCCTCCGGGGACATAGAAATCACGGGCCCCGCGCCGTGTCCCATCGACCGGATCAAGAAACGGTGGAGGTGGCATCTGTTGCTGAAGAGCGACAATGTCGGTGGGCTTACGAGAGTAGGGCGTTACTTCGTACAGAATTACGAGGTGCCGAATCGGCAACAGTTGAGAATCGCATTTGACCGGGACCCGGTGAGCGTACTGTGACTGGGGAGTGGGCGGTGGGGGCTGGGGAGGTATGGGGAATCACATTGAAACTCTCGAGCGAGGAGATTGCCGCGGACGCTTCGCGTCCTCGCAATGACTGGATCTGAGCTTGTACGTCCTTGCCCCGGTGACGCATCTTTCACCTGTGAGCAAATTCTCCCATCCCGATTTCAGTGCCGCCCGCTTTACCACGGCGCCCGACGCTCGTTTTGTCCCCGCGCCTTCGGACGGCGTCCTCCCCGAGAAGTTCTTCTCGACAACGAACCTTCCCACATACGTTCGAGTAAGGGGCGAGTGGCGGATGCCGAGGGAGCCCCGGATGGATTCCGCACTGGTTCTGGATGGCGACGGCGACGTGTGGGTGCGCGAGGGACGTCGCGTGCGCAAAGGAGACAGAGTTGCCGTTGGTTATGCAGAAGATGGTTCGGAGGGGATTTTCGTCCACATGTCCGCATTCCTGGACGAAACGGCGACGGGTGAGTTCAAATTCATGACGAGTGAGGTATCGCGCGAGAAGCCGATCGATTATTCCCTCATGGCGCGCTTGCTTATCGAGGAGCGCGATCGTGGCGGATATCCTGTTTGGGTGGCAGGTCCCGCTCTCGTCCATTCGAGGGCTCGCTCGGACATGACGTGGTTCGTCTCGAACGGATTCGTGGGCGCGTTCCTGGCCGGAAATGCGGTCGCTGTGCACGACATCGAAGCGTCGATCTTTGGAACGACGCTCGGCATGACTGGTTCCGGTGAGGCGAGCTCAGGTGGACACGGGCTGCACATGCGGGCCATCAACAAGGTGCGGGCAGCTGGTTCGATCGACAAGGCGGTAGAGCAGGGGATCATCACCGACGGAATCATGCACGCTCTTGTCTCGCATTCCGTGCCCTACGTTTTGTGCGGATCAATTCGGGATGATGGACCGCTTCCGGGGGTTTACACGGATGCGCTCGTCGCGCAGGACGCGATGAAGCGACACACAATACAAGCGACGATGGCGATACTCATCGCTACGGCGCTCCACGCAATCGCCACTGGAAACATGCTTCCGGCATTCGTGACCGAAGAAGATGGGTCGTTGCGCGAACTGGCGACAATCTGCGTGGACTCGTCCGAGTTCGTGGTGAGCAAGCTCAAGGATCGCGGTACGCATCAGGCTTTCGGGGTGGTCACTAACGCGCAGGATTTCATGCACATCCTGAAGCTGTATGTGGAACGCGAGCTTGCGGCGCGCGAGACGCGCACGTCGGCGGCCGTTGACGCAGTAGCGCGATGAACGCCGAACGCGAGGATGGCCGAGCGCGCTTTCTGCGCGCAATAGCCGAGATCGTACCGACCGAGCGAATCGCGGAGGTACATCTCTTCCCTCCGATGGTGCAAGGGGGCGAGGAGACGGGTGTTGCGGTAATCGCGGCGTACCCGGTGGTGGCTGCGGCTGGAGTATCGGTAGGCGATGCGGAAGCGCCTGCAGCTTCAGGCCTGTCTTCCGTGACGGAACGGGGTGAGGAGTCGAGCATTGCGAATCCCGGCGGGGCCCTCCCCCCCGATTTTCAAGATACGGATTTGCTTTCCGGCGCCCATCACCAAAGCACAGCATCTGCAACCATTTCACCGGCCGACCGGCATGTTGTTTACCGGGCCTGCTACCGGTGGACCCGCAAGGGCCCGGACCGCGGCCGCTGGGAGATCGAAGTAACCGAGGAGGCTGACGCTCCACTCGGGGCGGTAGGCAGTGTCGTCCGGGGAGTGTATCGGAGAGCTGGTTCCGGAAGCGAGCCCGAGCGGCTGTCGGCGGACGCTTTTCGCACCGCCGTGTCGGACGAACCGTGGAAGCACGGGAGGTAATCGAGGCGTTCCGCGCGTTCCTCCGCGACCACAATCTTCCGGTCACGGCGCAACGGCAAGCCATTGCAGAATTTGTCCTGGCGAGCGAGCGGCATCTCTCTGCTGACGACGTCGAGCGAGAGCTGGCGGTGCGCGGCGTTATGGTTGGCACGGCGACCGTGTATCGCACGCTCGAAGTGCTGGTGCGGAGCGGTCTCGTCGTGGAGCGCGATTTCGGCGAGGGATTCAAGCGCTATGAGCCGGCGCGTGATGAGCCGCAACACGAACACCTGCTATGCACTGTGTGCGGTAATGTGACGGAATTCAGCGACGAGCGCCTGGAGCGCATGACGACGCTGGTGGCGGAAACGCACGGATATGCGCGCCAGCGGCACAGACTGGTGATTTTTGGCGTGTGCCCTGATTGCCAGAAGGGAGTCAGGAGCAGAGGCAGATAAACGGCGGATAAATTCCGAAGGTGTAACGGCACCTCCTCTGCTATCGGTCGACCGTTCCTGTCACCGCGTATCTCGACATCACAACCCGATGGATGTCCCGCGCGTTCTCGAGTCTTTCATCTGCCAACTCAATTTCCGGCGGACTGATGATGAAAGGATAAGTTTGATCGCCACCGGCTGAACCGTGCGCTCCCACCTGATCGTCAAAAGATATGATGTCATATCCGTCATACGCGCCAAAAAGAACCAGATCACCGGCATTGGGCTGCGCCACCAAATCTCGAATCGCGCTCACCACATAGCTTTCCGTACCGTATAAATCGAGCGGGTTCTCGCCCGAAAGCACATCCAGCTTGTCGCCACTGATCAACGCTCGCCCTGAGCGGCTTTCAACGTGCACGTTACCCTTGACCCTCGTTGCGACCAACCCGATGCCTTGATGCGCGAGCAGTGACGAGTACAGTCCCGCCCGCCGGGTATCGCGGGCTATGTCGACGAGATCCAGCTGCGTAGGCGCATCCGCGAAATACACGAGTGCCAGGCAGGAGCTGTAGGTCACCACAACGTTGTGCCGGTCGCTGACGTGATACTTCTCGGGAAAAATGATTTCGCGCAGTCCGTATTTGCTCCGAAACCAGTTGCGCAAGCGCCTGGATCGCGTTGCGCGCGGGGGCACTTCGCTGTCACCGCCAGTGCCGCCCACACCGGATGCCTGCGCCACCGTTTCAACTATCTGCGATCCGATGTCGGCGTACTCGCTGTCCTCCGCGAAGCTTGCGTGCAGGGTGAGCGCACGGCTGGTTCCCCCGCTCGCCGCGCCGTCCAGCATTTGTCTTATGGTCAGACCGAGGGTTTCGCCAAAACGTACCCGGTAGCTTACCGCTGGCGTCATGCCGTGATCCGATAGAATCACGAGGTCATATGGTCTCGAACTGGTCGCGCGGATCATCCTCCAGATCTCGGCGATGCGGGCGTCGGTGCGCTTGAGGTCGATGAGCGATTGTCTGCTGGAAGGGCCGAAGTGGTGCGCCAGCTCGTCGTACTGCATGAACGTGCTGTAGATGACCGGGACGCCCAGGTAGATATCCAGCAGAATCGCCATCGTCTGCAGCTCCCGTACTATCACGTTGCAGAAGATGCGAAGGAAGGGGAAAATGCCCTCTGCATGAGTTACTCGCCCTGCCAGTTCGCCCGCCGTGCGCTCCCACTCTTCCCGGAGCCATTCGCCCACGGATTGCAGCACCATACGGGCGTTGCGAATTGGGTGCAGGAGAATCAGCAGCGCCATCCTCGTGCCGCCCAACCGCCTGTACACCGAGGTCTTCTGCCGGGTGGCAATCGTGAAAGCGACTGTTTGCGCATCGCCGTCCAGCAGATTCACGTAGCTTGATCCGCCGGCCAGAGCTCCCGGCGCCTTGATTCGATCGCGGATGTACTGGACGCCGTGTGGCGCGTTGCACGTGATCACCTTGCGCGCGTCCTTGTCGTAAAATCGGAATGCGGGAATTCCGCCGTTCTCTCCATGGAAAATGCCAGCCTGGCAATACGGAGTCGCCGATGGCAGACCGCAGAACCAGCGACGGACGCCGAACTCCTCGTCCTTCAACAAGCGGGAAATGGTAGGGCAGTAACCAAGCTTGAGCGCGCGCCTGAGATCGGAATACGCCAGCGCGTCGATCTGCAGTACGATCAGACCACGCCGGTCGTCGCGTGCTCTGCGCTCCCGCCTGAACGGCCAGTACTTGATCGAATAATACCAACGAAGCAGAGGCCCCATCCTCTTACGCCGTCGCCGCTCGACCATCGCGGGTGGAGGGACCGGGGGACCAGGGACCTGGGACCAGGGACGAGCGGTGGATTCTTCGGTCGAAGAATCTGGCCTAACGGCGTCCGCTTCCTGGTGCCTAATTCCTGGTTCCTGATCCCTGCTCGCATGTCCCTGGTCCCTCATTCCGCCAACCATTCAGCAACCTGCGTCGGCAGCGCCATCGCCCTGATTGGTTTGACCAGGACTTCTCTGCATCCCAGACGCTTGCATCGCGCTATGATGTGTGGCTCGTCTCGTCCTGTCACGGCAACTGTCACGCGAGGCGCGAGTCCATCATTTGAAAGTGTTTCGAGCACCGAAAGCCCATCTCCGTCTGGCAATGCCAGGTCAAGCAACATCACTTCTGGCCGGTCGCTCCTGGCGATATCCAGTGCGGCCCGCACGCTGCCCGCATCGCTGACGCGATGACCGGCATCCTCCAGCAGAATGCGCAGGGCGCTTACAACGAGCGCACTGTCTTCCACGATGAGAATGTGCGCGCCCAACCGTCAGCAGGAGGCGTGAACTGGCACGGTGAAGTAAAAGCGGCTTCCCACTCCGGGAGCGCTTTCCACCCAGATCCGGCCATCGTGCAGCTCGACGAACTTGCGGGCGATGGCCAGACCCAATCCTGTCCCGTGATGATGCCGCGAAGCGGACGCGTCGACCTGGGCGAACTCCCGGAAAACAAGCTCATGATGTTCCGGTGCGATCCCTATCCCTGTGTCTCCCACTTCGATGAGCACGGACGCAGCCGACTGGACAGTCGTAGTGCGCGACGCGTTCACCCACACGCGTCCTCCGTGTTCGGTGAAGTCGATAGCATTGCCTAGCAGGTTACTCAATATGTGGGTGATCTTTTCGCGGTCGGCGCAGAGAGGGGGCATGTCCTTCTCCACGTCCACACCGATTTCCAGCCCCTTTTTCACGGCGAGCGGCTCAACCTGGCTGGTGACCTGCTCGATCACGGTTCCTATCGCGAACTCGGTTGGAGTCAGTGAAAGCTGATCTGCGGCTCCGCGCGCGTACATGAGGATCTCCCCAACCATGCCGATGAGCTGCCGCCCGCCGCTGATGATGCCGCAGATGCTTTCAAGCTGCTTCGGGGACAGGTCGCCAAGGATGCCGTCACGAAGGATTTCCGCGTGGGTCACGATGGCGGTAAGCGGAGTTCTCAGATCGTGCGAGACATTGGAGAGAAACTGTGTCTTCAACGCGTCGCGATTGCGAAGCTCGTCGATCGTTCGCGTTTGCTCCTCGACGCGTTCCTCGAGTGTGCGAAGTCGCTCTTCGACGGTGTGATAGCCTGCGCCGATCCGCGTCATGTGGATATTCTAGCCGCCACGTGATTTCTTGCCAGTGGATCGTCATCCTCGATGTCGTCCACCAGCTGCTGTCGGCTGAGCAGCGACCAGTAGCGACCCCCCGCGGCGAAAAGTTCCTCATGCCGGCCCTGTTCTACCACACTCCCTTCCTCGAGTACGATTATCCAGTCCGAGTTCCGAATAGCGCTTCCCCGGTGCGAGGCGATGACGGCCGACCGTTCCCCGAGTACGTCGTCGAGCGCGCGCATTATCTCCGCCTCGGTATGAGAATCCACCGCGGATAGCGCGTCGTCCAGTAGAACTATGAATGGTCGTCGAGCCAGCGCCCTCGCAAGCGCAACACGCTGTTTCTGACCTCCCGACAGATTTATCCCGCGTTCGCCAAGCATGGTATCATACCCGCCCGGAAACTCGGCGATCGTCTGCTCGAGCTGAGCGACGTTGGCCGCCCACGTAGAATCACCTTGCGCCCCGTATGCGAGATTCTCGCCCACCGTGTCACTGAAAAGGAAACTTTCCTGTGGCACATAGCCGATTTCTGATCGCAGTGAATCCAGCGATATCTCGGTTATCGGAATCCCGTCGATCAGAATGGTGCCCTCCTGTGGATCGTACATGCGAGGGATGAGATCGATGAGGGCGCTCTTGCCGCTACCCGTCGCTCCGGCGACTCCAAGCGTCGCTCCCGCGGGCAGGTGAAACGACACATTGCGCAATACCCAGCGTGGCTGTGCAACGCCGGCGACAGGATAGTGGAAGCCGACATCACGGAACTCTATCGACCGGCCTGACACCCCCGCGGGCAGCGTTTGCGGGTGTACGGGAGCTCGAAGCGTTGAGCGCGCCTGGAATATCTCGTTGAGCCGTGCCATCGACGCTGCGGCGCGCTGAAAGAGGTTTATCACCCAGCCAAGTGCGATCATTGGCCAGGTGAGCATGGCGAGATACAGGCCGAACGCAACCAGAGAACCGATGCTCATATCGCCCTGCACAACCAGGGCACCGCCAACGCCCAGCACAATTGCCGCAGCCAGCCCAGCCAGCAGTGCGAAGGCCGGGTTCATCACTCCCCATAATTTGACGAGCTGAATGTTCTTCCGAACATACTCGTCGTTCAGTACTGCAAAGCGCGCGGTCTCGGGGTCTTCCTGGCGGTAAGCTCGCACGATTCGGACACCCGCGATGTTCTCCTGTGCGCGCGTCGTCAGGGTCGAAAAATGTTCCTGCACGGCTTCGAATCGGTCGTGCAGCGCCTTGCCAAGCCGAACCATTATGACGGGGAGGAGTACTAATGGAACGAGGGCGAGGAGTGTCAGCCGGACACTGATGCCGAGCATGAAAACCAGAGCGAAAATGCCGCCCGCGATCGTGTTGACGAAGTACATGATCGCCGGGCCCGCCGCCATGCGCACGGCGCTCAGGTCATTCGTCATGCGCGCCATGAGGTCGCCGGTACGCATGTGTGCAAAATACGCCTGGTCCAGCGTCTCAAGGTGAGTGAAGAGATCGTTGCGGAGATCGTATTCTACTTTTCGACTAAGGCCGTTCAGGATCTGGCGCATGCCGTATCGCGCGACGCCACTTGCAAGTGCGACAACGACCATTGCGCCGGCGATCATCCAGATTCGTGATTGCGGGGCACCGCTGGTAACGCCATCGATGGCGCTACGGAGCAGCCAGGGAACTACCGCCTGGAATGCGGATGAAATGATGACGGAGAGCAGGCCAAGCGCCATGCTCCAGCCATACGGCCGGAAGTAGGGTAGAAGAGGGCGCAGAGCCTTCATGGCTGGCACATCCCTTGCCCTTTTATGTGATCTGGCCGGACCAACTCAACGGACCGGAAAATTAGTAAATGCAAGTCAGGCAGGCAGTTACGATTTAGCTCTTTTTTGGGAGGTACAGATGAGGAAATATATTCGCCCATTCGCGGCGCCGCTGGCGTTCGCACTCATAATCGCGGCCGGTGCGTGCGCGACCAAGGATGATGGCTTGGCAACCGACACAGCGCTCCCGAGCGACCTTGAGCTCGCTGGCGCTGACACGGCCGCTCAGCCGGGGCTGAACGACGTGCCTGCACCGGCAGCCGCTGCACCGGCTCCCGTGGCGACACCGCGTACCAACAATCCGCCGCGTGCCACGCCGCGGACTCCAGCTCCGAAGCCGACACCAACGCCTCCGGCGCCGGCTGGCCCGACCACGACACCGAGCGGAAATACCGTCGCTTCTGGTAGCACTGGTTCCGAGGGACGTCTTGCCACGATTGGCGCCGGCACGACGATCAATCTCACGTCCAGCTCGCGCGTCTGCACGAACACGCACAAGGCAGGGGACAAGTTTACCGCAACAGTGAATGAAGCCGTTGTAGGATCGAATGGCGCGGTCATTCCTGCCGGCGCGACGGCGGTAGTGCAGGTAACGTCCGTAAAGCGCAGCGAGAACGCCAATGATGCGGCCCAGATTGGTCTCGTCGTACAGACGATCAGTTTCGGCGGCAAATCGTATCCGATAGACGCCACAATCACGTCCGCAGCGGTTGACCGCACGCGCGAGTCAGGCACCAAGGACGATGCCAAGAAGGTCGTCGGTGGAGCGGTGGTTGGCGCCATCATCGGCCAGATCCTCGGCAAGGACACCAAGTCGACCGTTATCGGCGCGGCCACAGGTGCTGCCGCTGGTACCGCGGTAGCCGTCGGGACGGCGGACTATGCGGGCTGCATTCCCTCTGGCGGCAGGATCGCCATTAAGCTGAACTCCGCCGCGACGGTACAAGCGGAGTAGCTTCTGGGGAGTGGGGGTTGGGCATGGGGAGTGGTGAAATGGCTCGGGAGAAACTTTCCCGGGCCATTTTTCTTTTGTTTGAGTCACTCACATCTCACGTATCATTCCGCATCTCAGTCCGCGGACGTTACTCCCCATCCCCCAAGCCCTACTCCCCAGCATCTAATATCCTACCGCTCCGCCAGAACCGCGGGGCTCTACAACACCTTCCAGCCCTCCCCGTACGCGCATGATCGCGTTGACGTTCGTAAGGGCCTGCGTTTGGTACAAACCATGTCCAATTGCAGTTAGAGAGTCGGACACCGCTGCTGTAAAGCCGTTTCTCTCAAAGCGGATCGAGTCAGGCCACGCCTGATGGTGCATGCGCGGGGCGCGCATTGCGTCGGCCAGACTCATTCGGTGCTCGATGACATTCAGGATTACCTGCATCGTGCCGGTTATGATAGTAGGGCCTCCAGCGGCTCCGGCCACCAGGAGTAATTCGCCGCGAGGATCCAGTACGATCGTGGGCGACATGGAGCTGAGCGGTCGCTTGCCGGGCTGAACCGCGTTCTGTTCGCCTTCGATCAACCCGAACATGTTCGGCTGGCCCGGCGCCACCGCGAGATCGTCCATCTCGTTGTTGAGAAAAAAACCTGCCCCAGTGACGTACACGCCTGAACCGTATCCGCCGTTCAGTGTTGTGGTGGTTGCAACCGCATTTCCCTTCGCGTCCACCACGGAGTAGTGCGTCGTGTGTGTTCCCGCTGGAATGCTGGCCATGCTGGATGTTCGCGTCGCTTGATTCGATTTGATGGTTTGTGCGAGCGTCTCCGCGTGGCTCTTGCTGGTCAGCTGCGCTACAGGAACGTTGCAGAAGGCTGGATCGCACAGCTTGGTGTTGCGATCGACGAAGGCGCGCCGAAACGACTCCGCGAGCAAATGCTTGTACGCCGATGAATGGAACGGGGGAAGGGAAGCATAGGTCTCCAAAATGTTCAGCGACTCGATCATCGTCGTGCCGCCTGAAGAAGCGGGCGGCATTGCAATGAGCGAGTAACCGCGGTACGACGAGCGGAGAGGCTCGCGCCATATTGGACGGTAGCGCGCAAGATCTTCCTTCGTGATTATGCCGGCGCCGCG
Organism: Gemmatimonadaceae bacterium; assembly: GCA_014379205.1. Lineage (GTDB taxonomy): Bacteria > Gemmatimonadota > Gemmatimonadetes > Gemmatimonadales > Gemmatimonadaceae > JACMME01. Next base: position 17,968 of record JACMME010000194.1, on the reverse strand, counting down.
CTGCATTTCCGCAACAAGCAGGTCGGCTACCTCTCCCCGGTAAAACGCCGCAGGACCCTGAGCTGCGATGAGGCGAAGCGTTCGGGCGAGATCCTGCTGCACCAGTCGGCTGCCTGGCGCGATCGGCCGTCCGCCGGGGTAGAACGTGGTCGCGCCGGCGAATCTCGTCAGGAGCGCGCTGTCACCTGTGAGCGACCGCCAGAGCGAGCTGTCGACAACAAATCCCTCGCCCGCGAGTCGGATGGCGGGTTCGATCACGTCGCCGAGTGACATGCTGCCGTATTTTGACAGCGCCTCCGCCATGCCGGCGACTGCTCCCGGAACGCCGGATGCAAGGTGTCCGACGAGGCTCTTGTCAGTGCGCATGCCAGACGGATCGATGTACATGTTGCGGGTGGACGCGAGCGGTGCCACCTCGCGGTAGTCTATCGATGCCACGCGGCCGTCGGCCATGCGGATGACCATAAAGCCGCCCCCGCCAATGTTCCCGGCGACAGGGTAGGTAACAGCGAGCGCGAAACCGGTAGCTACGGCCGCGTCGATTGCATTACCACCGCGTCGCATGATTTCGGCGCCTGCTTCACTAGCCAGAGCGCTGTTGCTGACCACCATAGCGTTACGCGAAATCACTCCGCGTTCGCCCGTTGTAAATCGCCATCCTGTCGGAAACTCCGGGGTGCGGCGAGCTGGGATGGAAGGTCCGCCAGAGCCGAAGACGCCATTCGCAACCATCGGACGACACGCCAGCAAAATCGCGGCGGAGAGCAGCAGGAGTCCACGCAGTGGACGGCCGCGTTGAGCATCTGCCGGCGCGCGCGTCGCCTCGCGAATTGTGCTTCCGTTTTTTTCAGCGACGACGCTCAGTTCCAAATCCATAACTTGCTCCGATGCGGGTGATGCGTTGCTGCGCCGAGTTGCTGGAGTTGTTCGAGGATCCCTCGGTGCGATGCAGGATGAGGCCCAGCTCCTGGACGAGTCCGATCGTGAGGCGTGCGTTCACTCCATAGCCGAAGCCGCCGCCAATCGAGAAGGCGAAGTCGGTGCTGCCGCCGCGACTTATGACGGTGTTATCGTCGTCCGCCTCTATATCGGTGAAGCGCAGCGCACCCGCCTGAACCAGGAAGACCTGATGGAACCCGACGCCGCCTCCACCACGAAAGGACGCCATGATCGAAGTAACAGTCGCGTGAGCATCTACACGCTCCAGCACGTCGCTGCTCGCACGGAGGGGAATGCGGGAACGGGCCGCTGCGACGCCGATGGCGGATCCGCGTCCAAGGCTGTGTTCCACCGAAGCACGGTACACGAATCCTGTGCCGAAATCCAATGTTGCATCAGCATCCCCGATGGTCGCGATGTCCAGCACGCCAGCGGCAGCCGATATGAATAACCTGGGCTCACCTCGTGCGGCGGGGCGCTCCAGGATTTGAGCGGCAACGGGTGCCGCCGCAACGAGACTGAAGATTGTGATGCCAGAAACCAATCGTCGAAGCGGATCACGCTGCATATCTTGCGACTCCTGTTCGGCCGCCGGTAAGTTAGCCGTCCGCGCAACCACGCGACACCGAGGGCGAGGTGTCTACAATTTCGGATATTTAGTGGCGAAAGCTCATCTCGATCCCCGTGTCACCGAGCGGCGTAATCCTCGCACTGCCGCGATTGACCTCGCGTCTCCTGAAGAGATCGTGGACCTCATAACCGCCGAGGATCAGTCAGTACCCCTGGTCGTAGCTACCCAGCGTGAGGCAATTGTTCGAGCAATCCAGATAACGGAGGAAACTTTTCGTCGCCGCGGCCGGCTCTTCTATGTTGGAGCCGGAACCTCCGGGCGGCTTGGCGTGCTGGATGCCGCGGAGTGTCCCCCCACTTTCGGTACGGACCCCGAAATGGTGCAGGGAATCATTGCCGGCGGCCTTCCCGCGCTCACGCGCGCGCAGGAGGGTGCGGAGGATCGCCCCGACGGCGCCCGGCGCGATATCGATGAACATGGTGTACGCGACATCGACTTCGTTATTGGAATCGCCGCATCCGGAACGACTCCTTACGTTCGCTCGGCCATCCAGCGCGCGCGTGAGCTCGGCGCAAGCACGGGAATCATTGCGTGCTCACCGCCTCCGCCAGAGGTGTTGGATATGGTTGACGTCGCCATACTTCCGATAACGGGACCTGAAGTCGTCACCGGCTCCACGCGTATGAAGGCGGGTACTGCCACCAAGCTGGTGCTCAACATGATCACCACTGGAGCCATGATCCGCATGGGTAAGACGTACGGAAATCTGATGATCGATCTGCGTGCGACGAACGACAAGCTCAAAGACCGCAGCGAGCGCATCATAATGGAGGTCTCAGGGGTGGAGCGCCCTGAAGCGCGCCAGTTTCTCGACAGTGCCGGAGGAAGCGTCAAGACTGCGCTCGTCATGCAGAAGCTCGGTGCTACCCGGGAGCAGGCTGAGACCGCGCTCGCGGAAGCGGGGGGTGTGATTCGCCGCGTGGTTGGAGACGATCCGCCGCCCGTAGCGTGAGCGCCGAACCCGGAACGACTACCATCGTTGGCCTGATGTCGGGCACGTCGCTCGACGGCATCTCAGCCGCGGCTGCGCGATTCAGCGATATGGCGAATGGCGTCGTGTCCGCGGAGCTGCTTGGATTTATCTCGTTTCCATACGAACCAGCGCAGCGCGAGCGCTTGCTCGAAGCAATGCGCGGGGGCGATGCGCGTGAGTATTGCCGTCTCAGCTTCGATCTTGGCGGATGGCTTGCGGAGGCAGCGCTCGAGGTGATGCGAAAGTTCCGCCTTGGCAGGGGTGATGTTGCTGCAATCGCCTCGCACGGGCAGACGCTGTGGCATGAACCAGGACATTCTACCTGGCAGCTCGGTGAAGCAGCAGTGATTGCCGAGCGTGTCGGAGTGCCGGTGGTTGGTGATTTTCGAGTGCGCGATGTCGCCGCTGGAGGGCAGGGAGCTCCTCTCGTCTCGATTGCCGACGCCCTGCTTTTCTCACACGCAACCCGCAGCAGGGCACTGCAGAACATCGGCGGAATAGGAAATGTGACCATTGTTCCGCCTGGAGGAATGTTTGATGGTATGCGCGCATTCGACACGGGCCCTGGTGTGGCAGTGATTGATGGGGTTACGCGCGCGCTGGTTCCCGGCACAGCCTACGACATCGATGGCAAGCTTGCGCGCAACGGCAATGCCATCGAGCCGGTAGTGCTGCAGATGCTGGAAGACCCGTTCTTTACCGCGGAGCCCCCCAAGTCCACGGGGCGGGAGCTCTTCAGTTCCAGCTACATCGAGCGCTTCATGGCCTCGTGCCGGAGTGTTTCACCCCAGGCGACGGATGCGGACATCGTCGCAACGGCGGTGTCCCTCACCGCGCGAAGCATTGGAGACGCGTACCGGAAGTGGGTCCCGGCGGGAGTGGAAGAATCGGTATTGTCGGGCGGGGGTGCGAAAAATCCGGCGCTCGTGGACGCGATAGCCGCGGCGATTGCCCCGAAGCGTGCGCTGCTTTTCGACAATCTCTTCTTCGACGGCGAGGCCAAGGAAGCCGTGGCGTTCGCGTTGCTGGGCTATCTTCACATGACGAAAAGATCCGGCAACGTTCCTGGCGCCACGGGCGCGCGTGGAGCGCGAATCCTTGGGAAATGGACTCCGGCATGAGCGATGTCGCACAACTGCTTCTTCCAGCTCTTCGATGGGATCCAGCGCGCGGCTACGGCGGTGAGAGCGAACGCATAGATCTCGCGTTGGAGCTCGGTGTCGGGGGCTTCATTCTCTTTGGTGGCGAGCAGGAGGCTGTCCGGGTACTGACCAAGGACTTGCGGCGCCGGTCGCGAATCCCGCTTCTCATCGCCGCCGACATGGAGCGCGGCGCGGGACAGCAGTTCGCCGGGGCAACCGGACTACCACCCCTTGCGGCAATTGCTTCGCTCGGAGATGTGGACGCCATTCGAAAGGCGGCAAGGCTGACCGCGCGTGAAGCGCGCACGCTTGGCGTCAACTGGGACTATGCGCCGGTGTGCGATCTCGACATCGTGCCTGAGAATCCGATAATCGGCACCCGTTCGCTGGGCAGCGATCCCAGGAAGGTGGCTGCGCTGGCTACCGAATGGATCAGCGCATGCCAGTCGGAGGGCGTGCTTGCGTGCGCGAAGCATTTCCCCGGTCACGGACGCACGCGGACGGATTCGCACGCAGGATTGCCAGTCGTGACTGCCTCAAAGCGCGAGCTCATGGAGACGGACCTCCTGCCGTTCAAAGCGGCGGTGGCCGCGGGTGTCGCGTCCATTATGACCGCTCACATCTCATTTCCATCGCTCGATCCAAGTGGCGCACCAGCGACGTTGTCGCGCGAGCTGCTGCACTGGTTTCTGCGGCAGCAATTCAAGTTCGACGGCTTGATCGTGACCGACGCGATGATCATGGAAGGGATTCTGGTGGGGCAAAGTGAAAGCGAAGCAGCTATACGCGCTTTCAACGCCGGTTGCGACCTACTGCTGTATCCGACGGACATGAAAGCCGTGGCTGAAGCAATGGAGCGCGCTTTGCAAGATGAGATGATCGAAGCTGACCGCCTGGCGCAGTCGCTGCGGCGGCGTCTCAAGTGGGCGCAGTGGGCGTCTCCGCCGAATGAATATCGCAAGCCTGCACCCACGGACATCGCCTGGGGAGCGCGCATCGCTGACCGGGTCGTTCATGTAGTTCGCGGAACTCCAAAACCGTTGGCCTCTCCGCTCGAGATAGTCGTTGTCGACGACGATCTTGGCGGTCCTTATCCGGCTCCCTCCCGGGAGCCTTTCTTCGAGGCGCTAGCGGTGGGCGGAGTGCATGCGAGGCGGGTAGACGGTGCCAGCAACGGTGCGACTAGCGCGGTTGTGGCCCTCTTCGGCGACATACGATCATGGAAGGGCCGGCCTGGCTACTCAACTGAGACGCGCGAGAAAGTCGAACGCATCTGCGGCGCCGTTCCGAACTCGCTAGTGATCCAGTTTAGTCACCCACGGCTGGCGCAGGAGATTCCAGGCGCGAATACGGTTGTAAGCGCGTGGGGCGGGGAGTCTGTGATGCAGCAAGCCGCGGCAAGGTGGCTGAGCCGGGCGTCCGTCGCAGTGTGAGGCATCGCACGTAATCAACCAGTGCACGCTTCCAACGAATACTCCGCTGAATGGTTCGCACTTTTCCTCGGCACGTCGCCTCCGCCAGGGCTGGAGTTGGAGATCGCGTTCATCGAGCGGCAGCTCCCGCAGCCGTCGTATGAGCGGATAGTCGATTTGTGCTGCGGTACTGGCCGGCACGCGCGGCTGCTGGCCGCACTCGGGTACGACGTTCTGGGCATCGACAGCAATAGAGTAGCGCTCGCAACAGCTCGAGATAGTCAACAGCCGCGTGCACAATACCTGGAGCTCGACATGCGGCGCTTGGCGGATGTGCCGGGGGAGTTCGATGCCGTGCTCAACCTCTGGCAGAGCTTTGGTCATTTCGATGAGGCGACCAACGCTGCCATTCTCGGATTGATCAGCTCGAAACTCAGAAGCGGCGGACGCTTCATCATCGATCTGTATCACCGGGAGTTCTTTGAGCGGCGCCAGGGCATGCGCACTTTCGAGAGAGGCGGCCAGAATGTCGCAGAGTCAAAATCCATGGTTGGCAACCGCCTTACAGTGCGACTTCAGTACGATACCACCAGTGCAAGCGATGTCTATGAGTGGCAGGTATACACGCCTTCGGAGCTCCTTGAGCTCGCCGCCAGACACGACTTGCGCTGCATGGTGGCGTGCTCGGAATTTCGGGAGGAAGTGCCGCCTACCGCGGAGCAACCGCGGATGCAGTTCGTCTTCGAGAGGAGCTGAGCAAATCCAGGCATGGCGCCCGCATTGCAGATACTCGCTGCTTCCGCGTCACCTTTCTGTGCTGCGTTCGTGTTTGAGACTTGTTGCTACGCCGAAATTTCCGTTTCATGCTATTGACGGCGGAGTTCGCTTAAGTTTCGCTAATGCTACGAATCACACTCGCGGCGCTGCATCTCATTGCGCTCGGAATCGGACTTAGCTCGGTGTTGGCTCGCGGAACGGCACTTCGCGAGTCGCCGACTCGCGAATCACTGCGACGGATCTTTCGCGCGGACTTGCTTTGGGGCATTGCCGCTGCCCTGTGGATTTCGACGGGACTCTGGCGGGTGTTTGGCGAGACTGAGAAAACGGTCGGCTTCTACTTTTCCAACCATCTCTTTCTCACCAAGATGGCATTGTTGGTGGTGATACTGGCACTCGAGCTGTGGGCCGCAATCACGCTCGGGCGTTGGCGGAGGGAAGTTGGCCGCGGCGAGTCTCCGGAGACAGTGTTTTCAGCGAAGGTTGCGCGACGCATTGCCACAATCAGTCACGTGGAAGCGACGCTAGTTGTTCTCATGGTTTTTCTGGCGGTGTCGATGGCGCGTGGATTCGGTTCGCGAGGATAATTGAACGGTGCCCGGTGCTCGGTGCCTGGTGCGCGGTTGGAACAGCGCGGTGCTCGGTGCGCGGTAGGCGCAGCACGGTGCTCGGTGCGCGGTTGCCAGCGAGTTGACCAGTGGTCCAACGGTTTCCGTTGTTTAGTGCGAAAAGGATCAAATCCCTTGAATGCGCCCTCTTTAGCTAGGCGATTGAGCCGTTTTCCTCGACGCTGACTGCATTTCTCTTCAATCGCTTCACGAAGGGCAGCAGGGCAAACGCCGGAAACGCGAGCGCGAACGTGACGAGGAAGTAGCTCGAGTAGCCGAGGTTTTGCGCGAGATCTCCGGAAAAGTATCCCACCAGCGTTCGTCCCAATCCGTAAGCAGCTGAGAGGAGAGCGTACTGCATTGCCGCGTAGCGCTTGTCGCAGATGGACATCATGAAAGTGAGAAAAGCCGCGGTTCCGAGTCCGGCGGTGAACTGCTCGACGATTACCGCCCCGTATCCAACCATTAGCGAAGGCTCGAGGAGCGAGGCCACGTAGTAACCGAGGTTGGACAGCGCCTGTACCAGCCCGAGCATCCAGAGCGCGCGAAAAGTCCCGAGTCGCGCTGTCAGGAACCCGCCGGTGAGAGCGCCAGCGATTGTCGCCAGCATACCGACTGTACCCGTCATAACGCCGATCTGCTGAGGGCTGAAACCGCGATCTACCCAAAAGGGGTTCACCATTGGGAGCATCGCGAAGTCACCGAACTTGAACGTGATGATGAACAGAATGCCGGCCCACATTCCCGGCTGCGCGAACAGTCGCCTTAGCGGCTCGGAGAAGGACTGCCAGACAGGCTGGATGACAGCGGTACGCGCCCTGGAAGGCACGCGGAGCGTAATAAGCGTCAACAGCAGCATGATCGCGGCTCCAGCCACGAACGCAGTGGTCCAGTTCGTCAGGCCTGCCAGCGAGAGGACCAGGCCGCCGGCTGCTATGAGCGCCACCCGGTACGCGGTAACGCGCATGCCGTTTGCCGGCCCCATCTCTCGCTCGTCAAGGAGCTCTATGGTGTACGCATCGATTGCGATGTCCTGGGTAGCGGAGAGCAGCGCCAAGGCTACCAACAGCACTGCGAGATACGCGGGCGCGTGAACAGGATCGGCAGTGACCAGCGCGAGCGTGACAGCGGTCAGACCTGTCTGGCAGGCGATCACCCACTTTTTCCGCGTCGCAAACCGGTCGACGAGCCATGCCCAGAGGAATTTGAATGTCCACGCCAGGCCAACCGCCGATACCAACCTCCCGATGAAGGGAAGCGACGCCCCTTCGGCGCGCAGATAGGCGGGCAGAAGATTGTTGATCAGGCCGAACGGGAAGCCTGACGAGAAGTACAAAATGGCAATCCAGAAGAGCTTGGAGCGCGGCATGAAGGAAAGGATAAACGGATTGCGAACGTATTACTCAAGACCAGGGACCAGGAACCAGGAACCAGGGGCCACGAACGAGGGCGATTGCGAAGTGCGGACTGAGGAACATGGCGGGATCATCAAGCGCGTCCGGCCCCTGGTTCCTGGTTCCTGGTTCCTGGTCCCTGATCACCGCCTTTCTGCCGTTTCTTCTCACTCCATGGCGCGTCTTGAGTATGGTGGAACTTCGACCGCCGCGCTTCGGCTTCCCGTGTACATCCAAAATGCACAGTCGCACGCCTTCTCGTCTCGTATGCATCGCCACTACGACCATTCTAACTCTGTGCGGGTTTGCGGGAACGTCCTCGGCGCAACGCGAGATGACCAGGTCACAGGCGATTGCCGCTGCTGACGCTGCCTGGGATGCGGGCAATCACAACGCGGCACTGAACGCATACCGGGGCGTTGTCAGCGAGGATACCGCAGGCGCGTCGCACGCCGTTTTTCGTCTCGCGACTCTGCTTTCGTGGAAAGACTCCCTGGCCGAGGCAATTCGCCTCTTCGGTGTCTACCGTCGGCTCGAGCCTTCCGACCTCGAAGGGCGAATTGCGCTGGCGCGAACGCTTGCGTGGGCATCTCGCTTCGCCGCCGCGATCACGGAATACGACAGCATTCTCGCTATCTCCCCAATGCTCGTTTCGGCTGCCCTTGGAAGGGCGCAGACGCTGGCTTGGGCTGGCCGGATGGACGAGGCAGAGCGCGCATACATTTCGCTACTGGGTGCGTCCTGGAATATTGACGCCGCGAAGGGAGTCGCGCGTTTGACGGGATGGCGTGGCGATCTCAGCCGCGCGGAAAAGCTTTGGCGTGGTGTCCTGGAGAAAAATCCGACGGACGCCGAAGCACTGACGGGCCTTGCCCAGGTACAACGCTGGACGGGCAGACCGCATGCTGCGCGCGAAAACTTGCGCATGGCCCTGCATTCCGATTCAACCTACGCTGATGCTCGCGCACAGCTTCGCTGGGTGGACGCCGAGATTTCTCCGTCGTTCGAGTCCAGCGTCATGAGCACCAGTGATAACGACCGCAACAGGGCCACGCTGTATATGGCGACCGCAGGGTTCACACCTCCGTGGAACGGTCGCATGTCGGCGGCTGGTAGTTATCGCCACGCGAGCTTCGGCCTTCTCTCGGGGGAATCATTCGGTGCGCGCGCCCTTGCCCAATGGGCTCCTCACGCGGCCACCTGGAGAGTACGTGCCGAAGCAGGTGCAACCCGGCTTTCGTCAAATTCCGGAGAAATCGCCAGCGTACCACCCTCAACTCATTTCGCGGTCGCCGCGTCACTGACGCTGCGTCCGACACAACAGCTTACACTGGGTCTCGCTGCCTCCCGCCTGCCCTTTGACGAGACTGCTGCCCTGATTGCACGACGGATCATGACTTCCGAACTAAATGCGGATTATGATCTGGCGCTGGCTTCGCGGGTGTCGCTTTCCGGAGGAGCGGGCTATGCAGTACTCAACGGCGAAGCGCTCACCCCGAATCGGAGACTTTCCGGATCAAGCGTACTTCGCTGGCGCATGAGTCGCGCATTCACGATAGGTGCTGGAGCGCGCACCTTTGGCTATGACTCTACCACCGGCGACGGGTACTTCGCTCCGCGGCGGTACACTCTGGTTGAGGCTTCGACCGGAGTTCGCGCAGGCGGCGATCTTGGCTGGGGCATGAGTGCTGAAGCCGGTGTAGGCAGGCAAAGTATTCGGTTCGGAGCGCGCAGCGTCGTGCGCGACGGCCAGGACGTGGCGCTCGGTGAAACAAGCTCGTCCCGACTGGCGCAACGCGTCTCTGCATCGATCAGATATGCGCCAACTCCAGGATTCGAATGGCGGCTTGCTTGCGGCTTCGCGAATGTTGCTTCGCCGACAGCGTTGACCGAAGCTGAGTATCGAGCGTACACCGTTACGATAGGCGGCCGGTTACGGTTGTAGCCTCCAGTGGGGAGAGCATTTCTTCTCGACATTCCAAGCACCACTCAAATAGCGAAATCGCGTGCGGAGGTCACGGTGTCATTCGGCCGTTTGGCCCGCGCGAAGCAACGCTATCTGGGATCGCATCGAAGGTCTTCTTCATCGCCGCAAAGAGCGGCTTCACCTCGGCGTGCCACAGGGGCTCCTGCCACTTGGGCCATGCCCACGTTTTCACGTTCGCAAATGTCTTGGCGGCTCCGGTTCCGCGGGGCATCAATCCACCAGCGGCCGCCGGGTTCGCCGGATTGTAGCTTTGTACCACGAACCTGAAACCATCAGTTTCAACACCGTCAATTTCCCCCGTTCGCGCATCGCCATAGAGAACGTTTCGGGAAGACGGATCGAGAACGTGCAGCATTCCCCATGGAATGCGCACCTCGATTATTCCGGTAGCGCTATCCGCGAACCAATCGGCCAGCGTCGTCTCGGTCTGCGTGGCGAATCGCAGCAGGTTACGGTCGTACGAAATTGAGGGATAAACCGTTCCGTCGCGTCCAAACCGCCGGCGGTTGGGCGTTACCACGAGTGTATCGTAGCGACCGTCGGAATTGGGGAGTGTCCGAAACGGACTGTTATACACCCGCTGCACCGCCGGTGGCCTACTCCCCGGTATTCTTATCGCACGGTTGAGATTGTACGCGACATCAATGAGCAAGTGGCTTCCCTGTGGACCGTTAAGATCGATCACGAATTCCATTCCGATGGGCGATGGCGTGAGCGTGTACGGCAAACGAGAATCGCCCAGGTCGCGCCGATAGGTGTCGATGCCGATCAGGTAACGAGCCAGCTTCCAGTCAATGGTCCCGACGTCGAGTCGCAGATAGACGTATGCCGCGTCGCTCGCTATTCGCAGGGAGCGCATTTGAAGCGGGGCGGGCATTGCCGTTCCCAGCACATCCGCGCCATACCAGGTCGCGTGATGGCTCCAGTCATCGCCCTTGCCATCAATGGTAATTGTCGAATCTCTGGTACCAGCGCGCATTGCGATGATACCATAGTTCTGCTCGGCGTCGAGGGCGTTGAGCCAGAGCCGGTTGCGCTCCGCTGGCCGCTCGAAGTCCGCAACAATCCAGTTCTTTTTAAACCACTCGTCGATGATGGCGAATAGCCCGGCGCCGGCCGCTCCGGCCGCGTGAATCTCACGCGTCAGCCGCGCATTGATGGACGCCTGCTCTGTTTCCGAATGTCCTCCGTGATGCCAGCCGTCCATCTGAAAGTGTGCAATGCCGCGCGAGGATGGTACGCCGTACTCTGAAATGATCACCGGCATTTGGCCGTGATGCTCAACGAGCTCGCGCAGATATCCGTAGTAGCGACTCGGACCTTCGGGTGAGCGAGCGCTGGCATAGCGCTGGTTAAGGTTCATGAAGTCCGGGTAATACGGATATGCATGGAACGAGGCGAAAAGACCGGCGGAAAACTCCGCTGAGGCTTGCATATTCATCGCGTCGAGTGCCACCGCATCGTTGTCGTATTCCTTGGACCTCGCTACCAGACCTTCCTTTCTCCGCAGCCGAATGCGTTCCTCTTCGGCTCTGGTCGATTCATTTGGATGTGCGAGGGGGTCGAGAGTGGGCCAATTTGTATACGCCACTGGACGTTGCGCATTGTAGCGGTCCATCTCATAAGCAATCATCCACTCCATCGCCTCGGCCAGCCAGACATCCACGGCGTTTCCGCGCGACACGCTGAGATACCGCCCGCGATACGTGGTTCGCGCAGGATGCCGCCGCGCAAATGCAGTCACCGAATACGGTTCCCACTCGCGCCCGATAATGTAGGCAACCGTCCACTGCGAAACGTCCGCCAGATAGGCACCGGACGCCTTTCCGGGTCGGGGCTGGATGATCGCGTTACCATGCAGCATATCCACCACATGACGCATCTCCCCTCTGAATGCGCTCGAAAAGGCAGTGTCATCATATCGTTCCTCCAGTCTGCCTGGAGGGAGTTCAGTCCACACGCCGTGAATGAGCCGCATTGGCGAGTCAGGATGGGCGAGATTGAAAGTTCTCAATGCCGCATAGAAATGCGGCGGGTGAATCGTGTAGACGCGAAGTGTGTTCGCGCCCATATCCGCCATCAAGTCAATCCAGCGTTCGTATGTACTGTCGTTGGCCGGAAACTCGGATGGATGCTTTCCGGGCAAAGCAGCTCCGACGTTGACTGCCTTTACCCAGAACGGTCGCCAACCGCCACTGCCGTCCGGAATCTCGAGAACGCGACGTCCTGTTCGAGCAGCCACGATCAGCGAAGCAGGACGTACGTGTGGTCGTAGGCCACTGCTGTCGATTGTCTCAGGCAGGCGAGCCAGATACCAGCGGCTCAGCGAATCACCCGGAATAACAACCAGCGCGGCCGCGAAGCTTCGGCGGCTGTCCCGCAGATCCCCCGCGCGATATGCAGTCATTCCAAGCCCCGCCAGTGCGTCGTAATCACGAGGACTGGCCGCCAGCGCGCGCGAGAAGAGCAGCTTGGCCCTCGCAAGGTTACCGCTGCGCAGGGCTACATAACCTGCACCCACAATCGCACCGTTGTCGTCAGGGCAACGGGAGATGACCGTTGCAAAGGCGCTGTCAGCCTCTCGGATCATGCCGCTGCGATACGATTGCCAACCAGCCTCGACTTGCACCTGCAAGGAAGGAGGAAGCGGATGGCAGCCGCTCCCCGACTGTGCTGAACCAATTGCACCGAACGCCAGTAGAGCCACACCAACCAGTCGCGCCTGCCATCTAAAAACAACAAGCTGCAACACGGTGCGGATCAGTCGTGTCGCGATACCTTGCGAGCGAGGCTCTTCAAGTATCGCCATCGCAGCCGCGGTCCGAACGCCTTCGATAACTACCATTCCAGAGCTGCTCGCAGGTCGCCGGAAAGCGTCATCGGATCAAAAGGTTTTGTCAGGCACGCAACCGCTCCAAGGTCCAGTGCGCGTTGAATTTCTTCCCTCTGGGTTTTGGCGCTGAGGAAGACGACTGGAATCTGCGCTGTGGTGGCGTCCGCCTTGAGCCGACGGCATAGCTCGTAACCATCGAGGCCAGGCATCATGCCGTCGAGCACAAGCGCGTCAAAGTGTTCGGCGTGAACCCGTGCTAGCAGCTCCTCTCCGGATTCGACAATCTCTACATCGAACTCCGGGTCGAGGCTCAGCGCCAGATCGAGTATGAGCCGGATGTCCTCCTCATCGTCGACACAAAGTATCTTCATGCAATACATTTATATGCATGAAGAATGCACGAGCGACAGAAGACCGGGGCCGAGCGTCCGGTTACGCGAACGGCGCGGCCTCCTCCTGCCTTCGCTAGCTCGAGCTTGACGAGCGCCTCGCATTCCGACCGAAAAAGTGACGCGCTTGGAATCCTGCGCGAACGATTCAAGGCCTCGAGCGCAAACATGTTCGCCGCGTTCGAGGGACTGGCGGCCCAGCTCGCTGTTACCCCCGACGCACCGGAAGTTGTCGAAGCTCTGAGACGCGAGCTGCATCGCGTGCATGGCACAGCGGGTAGTTACGGATTTCTTGACGCAAGCCGTCTGGCGGCAAGGCTGGAAGAGCGGGCGGTCACGTGGGCGCGATTGCCGGACCTCGAGCGGGACCAGCGCGCGACCATAATCCGGCATTTCGTCAGTGCGCTCAAGCTGGCTTTCGACGCAGTGGACTCCACTTCAGCAACGGATACAGGCGGGCGCCGGAAGATACTTCTCGTCGGAGTACAACCAGCGGAGGTCGCTTCACTCCGTGCGGAGGCTTCGCTTCGGGGCTATGCCGTAACGGCCTTGGAAGCTTCAGAATTCTCGAGCAAGAATCTGCTGGCGATAGCGCCACATACCGTCGTCGTCCCTGAAGCGTTCGCAGCCGCCGTTGCCGCCAGCGCCGCGGCCGAAAACCTGCCTGTGATTGTCTTGCAATCCGGAGCCGCGACGGATCAGGCGCCTCTCAGGCGTTCATCCCGTGATCAGAAAGGACGTTTCCGGCCCAAGTTGCCTCAAGCCGCATCAGCTCATGTCGTCGCCGGGCAGACGACGCGCGTGCCCGCGGATGCGTCCATGAGCACGATACTCGATTTGGCGGAGCGATTGACGCTGCGCAGCGGGTGGAATGGCGCGACGGTGCTCGTCGTGGACGACGATCCTTCGGTGCTTCAGATCGTGCGTTACATAATGGAAAGCGATGAGGTCAGGATTGTCACCCTGGATGATCCGGGCCGCCTGCACGAACAGCTCGCAACACTTTGTCCTTCGCTGCTGCTCATGGACATCAGAATGCGGGGCTACGATGGAGTTGCGCTGACACGGTCGCTTCGAAAAATCACTGCCATGCGCGATTTGCCCATCATTCTCTTTTCCGCGGAGTTCGATGCCGAGACTCGCCTCAACGCCTACGACGCTGGCGCGGATGAATTCCTGGCAAAGCCAATCGTGCCGGCGGAGTTGCGGGGGCGCATCGCGGATCGGCTGGAGCGACACCGGCTCAGGCGTCTCGCCGAAGGACTGCATCCGGTCACTGGCCTTTCATTGCCGCCGCGAACTGCTCAGAAGGCACCGCGGGCCTTTGACGCGCTAACCGCGCCGGGCAGCCCCTGCACTGTCGTTGTACTGCGTCCCGATGCTGGTGGCGAAGTCACTGGAACGTGGTTGCGCGAGACCTACCGCATTGCGAGCGCGATAGAGGGCTCGTCCCGGTTCGTGGGCTATCTGGATGATGTCACACTGATTGCCCTGCTGGATGTCGATGCCGAGTCCGCCTCGCGGCTGTTCGAGTCGCTGGCGGGCACACGGCCGGATGCCACCCCCGAGTGGCGCGCAGGAATCGCTTCGGCAGGTTCAATTGGCAGGTCGGACTTCGAAGCCGTGCGGCGAGCCGCGGAGGAGTCGCTGGACTCTGCACCTCGCGGAGGTGAGGATCGCGTCAGGCAGTGGCAGCCCGAAGAGGCAACCACTGCGCCTGACGTCGTAGTGGTGGAGGACGATCCCGCGCTGACGGACATGCTTGCATTTGCTCTCCGCACGATCGGGTTAAGCTATCGCGTCTTCTCGACAGGGCCCGGCGCGCTCGAAGGTCTGCTCGCCATGCAGACGCTGGGTCGCCGCCCCCTCCTGCTTCTCGACGTGGACCTGCCCGGGATGGATGGTCACTCGCTGCACGAGCGGCTTCGAGTAGAGCGCCCCGGCGCATTCGCAGTAGTCTTTATCACGGTACACGCCGCCGAGGCAGAGCAGATCAGGTCATTGAAGGCGGGAGCGCTGGATTACATCCTGAAGCCGCTCAACCTGCGCGTCCTGATGGCCAAGATTCCCGGATGGATAGAGCGCGCGGAGCAGGGCTCGTGACCGCGGAGTTCTTCCTCGCCTTTTTCGCAGTCTCGGAGGGGCTTGTAGTAGTTCTGATCGTTGTGTTGTTGATCGCGAACCGACTGCGTCAGAAAATTCGCGCGCAGCGCGCGAGTGGTGCCGCTTCGAGTGTTGCCGAGCCAATGCGCCGGTGGCTTGTCGGAATGGCATCGGCAAACGAGGTCGCGGTCGCGCTCCGTCTCGTGGATCCGGAAACGGCGCTCGACGAACTGTTGCGAGTAGTGGCTTCGCGAGTGCCCTCCACCCAGCTCGACGAGCTAGCTCTTGTGTTGCACGAAGAAGCCTGGGTAAGAGATGTCATGGAGCGCGAGCATTCGCGGCTCTGGTGGCGACGGCTCGACGCAGCGCGAATTCTTTCAGTGATAGGCGGAGCGGAGGATCGTGATCGTCTGCGGCGTCTGCTCGCGGATCGGCATCCCGCAGTTCAGAGCGCGGCAACATCGGCGCTCGGCCGGGTGGCGGACGCCGGGATTATCGCGCTCGTACTGGACGAGATTCCGCGGAAATCGTTTGTGGTGCGCTTCTACCAGATCCACGCACTCCGTGATCTCTGGCACCTCACGATCCCGGCGCTCGTGGAGAGGTTGCAGCCGGCTGCCCAGCCGCGGATGCTGGAAGCGTGGGTCAATCTCGCCGAAGCCATAGCTGACCCCGCGTGTCTGGCGCGTGTTCTGCCACTCGCTTCGCACGGTAGCGCGGAAGTGCGTCTGGCGGCCGCGCGAGCTCTGAAAAAATACTTTCATACTGACACGATCCCCGCTTTGCAGGCCCTGATGGCAGATACGGACTGGCGTGTGCGCGGTCAAGCGGCTCGTGGACTGGGAGCGTTGAGCGCACGGGATGCCATACCACAGCTCTCGGAAGCGCTTGGAGACCGCATATGGTGGGTACGATTTCGTTCCGGCCTGGCGCTAGCCCAGCTCGGTGAGCCTGGCCGAAAAGCGCTGCGTGAAGCAAGAGAAATGGATGATCGGTATGGGCGCGATATGGCTGCCATGATAAGTGGGCTCAGCGAAGGGGGGATCGTGGAGCTTGCGGAAGCGTGATCGAGGCAGTCGAGCTTCGGGAGATGATTGCAGACGGAATTCGCCCCGTCTATGTCGCCATTCTTGTCTACTTTGTTGTTCTCAACTCTTTCTATGGACTGCTTCTCATCATGTCCATTCCCGAGCTGTGGGCGCACTCCCAGCTCGCGGATGATGATCAGCTTCGGCGCGTGCTCGCGTCGGCCGCACTCCCACCGCTCAGCATCCTGGTTCCGGCATTCAACGAGGAAGTCTCGATCGCCGAGAGCGTCAAATCCTTTCTGACGCTCGAGTATCCTCGCCACGAAGTCGTTTTGGTAAATGACGGGTCCAGAGATGGAACGATGAACGCCATGATTTCGGAGTATGACCTTTACCAGATTCCACCGGCTCTACCAGTCGCGGTCCCGACTCGTCCGGTTGTGGCGTACTACCGATCGCGCCGGTACTCAAAATTGCTGGTGATTGACAAGGAAAATGGAGGCAAGGCCGACTCCCTGAACGCGGCACTCAACGCTGCGCGCTATCCCTATGTTCTGGCCGTCGACGCCGACACGCTCATCGAAAAGGACGCGCTCATCAGGCTTGCCCGCCCCTTTCTGCTTGGAGAATCAGTGGCAGCGGTGGGCGGTTCAATCCGCGTTGCGAATTCCTGCCGGGTCGAGCTCGGGCGTGTGGTCGATGCCCGAGTGGATCACCGATGGCTGCCAGGAATTCAGACGGTCGAGTACCTGCGTGCGTTCCTTTTCGGACGGCTCGGGTGGAACCGGCTTGGCGGCAACCTCATAATCTCGGGCGCTTTTGGTCTCTTCCGCCGCGATTACATGCTCGCCATCAAGGGCTACGATACAGCCAGCATTACGGAGGACATGGAGCTAGTCGTCCGCATGCATCGACATTTGCGCGAGCATTCAATACGGTCCACGGTGCTTTTCATACCAGACCCGGTAGCGTGGACGGAGGTTCCCGCCTCACCGATCATTCTGGGACGTCAGCGCGAGCGCTGGCAGCGTGGTCTCATCGCTACAATGTTCCGACACAGGAAGCTGCTGTTCAACCCAAAGTACGGAACCATAGGAATGGTTGCGTATCCCTTCTTCTTCTTCGGTGAGATGCTTGCGCCGATAATCGAGCTGACAGGCTACCTCCTCACGATCTTCGGTCTCATTGTGGGTGCAATCAACACGACTTTCGCCTTGCTGTTCCTGCTGGTTGCAGTCGGCCTCGGCTTGCTGCTTTCAGTTGGGGGACTAGTGCTGGAGGAGTTCAGCTTCCACAGGTATTCGAGGCCCTCGGACCTGGCGTGGCTGCTCTGGTTCGCGGTGATTGAATCGTTCGGCTACAGGCAGATGACGTTGTGGTTCCGTCTAAAGGCATTCTGGAAGTACGCGCGCCGTGAACATTCCTGGGGCGCGATGCAGCGTGAAGGATTCCGCCCATCCGCGTCCGCTACTTCCGCCGAGAAGCGAGCAGTAGAAAGCGTGTAACTCTCGCCCGACCACCGGCCACCGCGTCGTGCCAACCGTGCACCGCGCACCGCGCAGTGCCAACCGCGCACCGGGCACCTGGCACCGGTCTCGTTGCCGAACACAGCCCGGCGTTAGCGGGGTCTTCTTGCAGCGAGTACCGCTCGCAGCCGTAACACCAGATCCTGTTCCCGGTGCCGGGACTTGATGAAGGAGTGCGAGCTGTTCAGCGTTACTCCGACAAGCTCCTGGGCCGTGTACTCGCGCG
>JACMME010000193.1 GCA_014379205.1 Gemmatimonadaceae bacterium | reverse complement strand
TCGCGCTGCTGCACGATCCGTGATAGCGAGGGCGCGAATGCCGTAGCCACCGATTGGTTCCAGCCATGCGACCACGTGCGACACTTCCACGAGATCCGCGTCGGGATAGTGTCTGGGTGACTCTATCAGCTCATGACGGACCGATTGCTCCAGCAGCTGGAACGGGACGCTTCCGTCAGCGAGCGACCAGGGTTGGGCAAGCACCGGCGCTTCTCGAGCAGCGCGAGCGGACTCTGGTCCAACCGGGACATGTTCGCGGAAGGTGCGTACCTCCAACTCGGCTACTCCCCCTCTCGCACGCGCAGCGGCATTTTGCACGAGCACGACGGGATGCCAACGCTCTGGCGGAGTCGTACGCGCGGCAACCGCGTCATGTTTGACGGTATCAAGCAGCGAATCCTCCAGAATTCCCCGCCCCTGAGAGGCAGCATCGTCCAGGCGCGCCTCCATCGCACGCGCCACCTCGTCCGTGGAGCACGCGCACAGGGTGTCGTGCGGGTGGCACAACAGCAGGGTCCGCCATGCCGCCTGTAACAAGTGCCTGCGGGACGTCGCACCGGCCCGCGCGGCGAGTGCGGACCACGGCTCTGCTTCGCACGTGAGCGAGCGCTCCAACTGTGCGTTGCGGCGTTTGAGATGTGCTCTCGAGGCGAATGTGCCCTGCAGCGCCCATGCGTACCCATATGAGCTTCGCAGCTCCCCTTCTATGCGCGGTGCATGGGCGCTTGCCGCGTTATGGAGCAGCTCACTTGCAAACCCTCGAAGTCCGTTTCGTACCACGCGATCGGGCGCGACTACGCCTCGAAGCTTCTCGAGTGCGGAGTCCAGGTCATCTTGCAACGCGTGGTGGTCCGCGCCATTGAGAACGAGTAGCGCGCCCAGCCGGGAGCGCTCGCGCAGCTCAGCGCCAAGCTTGCCCCAGCGGCTCCGCATCGCATCGGTATCGCGAGGCAGGTTGGCACCGTACTCGTAGCCGCTCGGCGGCAGGTGGTGAACCAGTGCCTCGCTACCGTCGGGAGCCGTCCAGCGAAAGCTGTCGCCTGCGGGCCAAAGTTCACCACCAAGCCCGCGCCAGAGAATGATGAGCTCGCACCCAAACCCAGCAGCCAGCGTCGGAAGCGCGGCTGGATGCCCGAAGGAATCCGGACAATACAGCACGGGTGGAGGAGACGCTCCGAGTGCCGCGAGAACGCTCCGGCCCGCGAGCAGATTGCGCACCAGCGCTTCCCCAGATGGAATCAGCTCATCCGCGAGAACGTACCACGGGCCGGCCTCGAGCGAGCCTGCCTGAAGCCTGCGCGATAACTCATCCCGCGTCTCCGGTCTGACGGCGAGATAGTCCTCGATGATGATGGCCTGTCCATCGAGCAGGAATGGTGTTTCCGCTCCGCGTGGCTGTCGCAACAGTTCATCCACAAGCGCCACGAGTCGCTGCCTGAAGCGCCCCACCGGCAGATACCATTCGCGGTCCCAGTGTGTATGCGATACGACATGAACATTCATGCCGTCAACGTTCTCACGCTGAGACCGCAAACGCAAAGGGCGGCCGCATGGGCCGCCCTCAACGTCACTGTGGTAATTGAAGCTACGCGATCGGCCGGCGCCCGGTGATGACGCGATACAGGACGACTACAACCGCGATTACGAGCAGGATGTGGATGAGGCTGCCGGCAACCGGAAAGACAAAGGCGCCGAGCAACCACGCGATAAGCAGGATTACCGCCAGGGTCCAAAGCATAGTGCTGCTCCTGATGAAGGGTCTACCGGATGAGCGTCGAACGCGGACCTACATGGCAACTCCCATACCTACAACTTCAGTGGAGAACCGGGGAGAAAACCTTGTTGCTGAATCGCAACATTGCTGAGGGTGGGGTATGTAACGCGGTCGCCACGCAGTACAGCGAACTCCGGGAGAGATGGGGATTCGTTCCGGCATCATAATGTGATGTACATCTCTTCCGGACGCAAGAAGCGAATCGGATTTTTGACGCACGGATCCCAGGGTCCGCTCCGGCAGCTCATCTGACTGCCTTTCCGTCGCGGGCTTACGGCTGCGCCGCTGGCGTCTCCTGATCGGCCCCGTGGTGCTGAGCAATGTGGTGCGCGGCCTGGCGTCCAGTGAGGATACGCGTCGCTCGAACGTCGTGGCCGATGTCGATGAGGAGTATGGCGATATCGCCACCACCCCACAGAAGGCCCGCGAGAACCAGCAGGCGGCTTCCCACGGCCAGCAGGGTGGGCAGCGCCTGCATGCCCTGCTGATAGAGTCCGATGGCGACCTCGGCGATGAGCAACATCAGCAGTATGAGTGCGATGATGCGAAAGAGCTTGGCGACATACCGCAGTCCTACATACGGCTCCATGTCCGCCGCACGGACGTGCATTGCCGCTTCGGCCGCGGCGTCGTGATGTCTTTCTGCGCGTTTGCGCTCCACCGGCGCAGCATCCGGCTCGCCGCCCCCTCTTCTCTCATGCGTCGTTGCCATTAGGAGTCTCCTGTGCCGAGCCAGCGTGCCCGGTAGCCGCGGGTATCTATGTGAACAAAAGGACCATGGGCCGAGTTGCCAGTGTAGACACCGCATCCCCCCACAAGCGCTGGGTGAGTGCGCTCCACACGATCCACCGCGGCCTCGATGACGCGCGCATCACGAATGTTCACGCGGCCATCGCCGTTGAGGTCGTCCATGTTGCCGTCGCCATTGTTGTCGATGAAGATATCGGAGGCATCACCATACATGTGCCGGCTTAGCGAGGACCGGCCGCGCGCATCACCACCGCCCGTGTTGTACTGCGGCGTGCGAAAACCGCTCATGACACGAACACCCTTGGTTGTAATTCCGCGCTCGGCGAGGTCGGACAGCACGAGCTCCATTTTGTCTATCAGCCTGGTATCCAGTACCAGATACTTGGGCCACACCGCGACCTGGTCATGCGTGAGGAAATCCCGCAGGCGAAAATGCTCGGAAACGTAGGTGTCCTGATTTGCCCGAGTGACCTCTATGAAGCCAGCCGGCGGAGCGAACTTCGGTGACCTGGGTTTGCCACCACGCTCGTGAGGCCAGCTTCCGATGTTGTATTTGCCTATTTTTCCGCGCCGCTTCTCACTGAAGGGGGTGAGAGTGATGAGGCTGAACTCGTCGACAGGCCGAATCGCCGCACCCACCATCAACGCCAGCGACCAAATACCTGACCGACGCGGAGCTATTGCCGCCGCAGCCGACTCCGCGGAAGCCGGCGAGCTAAAGCGCACCGATGTTCCCGCGGGGAGCGGATCGGCCAGGATCTGTTCGCCAGCCGGAGTTATACGCGCCCTCAGTTTGCCGCTCGCCCCTTTCAATGGCGCGAACAAGTTGATCACCGCTTCCGTCACAAATGGCGCAGTAGGCGCATCGGCGTAGGACAACGCGGCGGCGATGCCGGATGTCACCGTGGATACGCCTGCGCCCTCGACGTTCCGCATTCCCGTATGTGCGACGCTCCAGGTCCAGGCAGCGGCGAACAGCAACAGGACGGCAACACCTGTAACGTCAAAGATCTTCTCGCCACGCGGGGAGATGCCCGCGCGATGCCAGCGGCTTGCGGGACGCTCGGGTATGAGAAAAGCAAGCTCGGCGGTGTGCAGGATCGCGTTTGCCGCGTCACGGATGAACGCGTCAGGGCCCCTTTGGACCGGTACATGCGACTTCAGCCACGCCGGATCGTCCTTGCCATGGCGACCATCACGATCGCCGTTGACCGCTCGCCGTTCGCTATCTTTGTTCAACGTTCATTCTCGCACCACCGATCTCAAGGACCATGGATTTCTTCGTCGACCTGTTTCATCGTCTGTCCGATCTCGAAGGGCTGATTCGCTGGGGCGGACTGTTTGTGCTCACCGCGATCGTGTTCACCGAGACGGGATTGCTTTTCGGCTTTTTTCTGCCAGGCGATTCCCTTCTGGTCACGGCCGGCCTGCTCGCCTCACAACCTGACATGCGCCTCAACGTATATGTCATGGGTGTCATTCTCTCGATCGCTGCGATACTCGGCGACACTCTCGGATATGCAATCGGCCGAGCGACCGGACCACGCATCTTTACTCGCGAGAACTCCCTCTTCTTCAATCGGAAGCACCTCCAGAGGGCGCACGATTTCTACGAGAAGCATGGAGGCAAGACCATCGTGATTGCGCGTTTCATGCCAATCATACGCACATTCGCTCCCGTTGTTGCTGGAGCCGCAGCAATGCGCTATCGGGATTTCATCGTATACAACGTTTTCGGTGGATTGCTCTGGGTCTGGAGCATGTTGTTCACGGGATATTTCCTGGGTCGCTGGGTGCCAGGCATCGATGAACACATCGAGAAGGTGATCATTCTGGTGGTGTTTCTCTCGATACTTCCCGCGATCATCGGTTGGTTGAAGTCGCGCAACGCGGCAAGAGCAGCGGCGGCGTGAAAGCTCGGGAATCGGGAATCGGGAGTCGGGAATCGGGAATCGGAGCAACTAACGGCGGGAACGTTGGCGCGCCAATGGTTGTGAGTAGGGTCCGAAAGGTGGGTCGGAGAGTTTGCGGTTCAACAACTTCCAAGCGGCGTTAGCGGCGGCACTGATCGTTCTTCGGGGCTCCACCCCAACTGCCGCCTCCCGCTTGCCGCACGCGCCTGCCGCCGTAAGATTCCTCCGTCAACACGGTCAAATTCCGGAGGAAATATCAAATGGCGCACGCACTACCAGCTCTTCCTTATGATTTCGGCGCACTCGAGCCGCACATCGATGCGCGTACGATGGAAATCCATCACTCCAAGCACCACCAGGCCTACGTAAACAATCTCAATGCGGCGCTGGAGAAGGCGCCTGAACTACAGGGGAAGAAGCTCGAGGAGCTTCTCGGAAATCTGGATGCCGTCCCTGAGAGTATCCGCACAGCCGTCCGCAACAACGGTGGCGGGCACTGGAATCACAGCATGTTCTGGCAGATCATGAAGCCAGGAGCCTCGGGCGAGCCGGACGGCGCGATCGGCGGCGCTATCAAAGACGCCTTCGGCGATTTCGTCAAGTTCAAGGAAAAGTTCGCGGCGGCAGCCACTGGCCGATTCGGGTCCGGATGGGTGTGGCTTATCAACGAGGGCGGCAAGCTCAGCATAACGAGCACGCCCAATCAGGATACGCCGATCATGGAAGGCAAGAAGCCGCTACTGGGTCTGGACGTGTGGGAACACGCTTATTACCTCAAATATCAGAATCGCCGCCCCGACTACGTTACCGCGTGGTGGAACACGGTGAACTGGCCAGAAATCGGGAAGAAGCTAGGGCAGTAGCAACTAGCAGAGGGAGTGGGGAATGGGGGTTGGGGAGTGAATTTCTCCGTCTGTCGACGTCCACTCCCCACCCCCCATCCCCTACTCCCCAAAATCATTCCCCTTCCAAATACGTGTAGCCTTCCAGCCCCGCGACATAGTCCGCGATGAATCCGTTCGCCTCCTGCCGGGTGAGCCCCTTGGCTGCCGTGACCTTTCTGCGGAATGCGGCCAGCAAATCGGATGCTCGGAACTGCACGTAGTTCAGCACCTCGGTTACGGTGTCGCCATGTACCAGGTCCGTAACCTCATAGCCGTTGGGAGAGAGGCGCAGGTGCACAGCATTCGTGTCACCAAAAAGGTTGTGTAGATCGCCGAGAATTTCCTGATAGGCGCCCGTCATAAAGATGCCGATGATATACGGCTCGTTGTGCCGGAACGTGTGCAGCTCCAGGCTCGAGCGGCCCTGCTTGCCACCGACGAATCGATCGATTTTTCCATCCGAGTCGCATGTCACGTCCTGCAGCGTCCCCCGGCGCGTAGGCTCCTCATTCAACCGGTGGATCGGCATGATTGGAAAGAGCTGATCTATTGCCCAGCTGTCGGGTAGAGATTGAAAAACGCTGAAGTTGCAGAAGTACCGATCTATCAAAGCCGCATCCAGATCCTCGACAATGTCGGAGTACTCCTCCCTGTCACGAGCCGCTATTCGTGCGACGGCGTTCACCGTCGACAGGTAGAGCTGGTCCGCGAGAGCGCGAGCGCGAAGCGTCAGTACTCCGCTGTTGAACAACGAATGAGCGCGCGCCTTCGCGAACGTGGCATCGTGAAAAACCTCTCGCGCATTCCGGGAGGAAAGGTTGTCGTAGCCCTCGCGCAACTCGTGCAGAATGGAGTGATCGTCGTCCGACAGCTCCGGCAGCGGAACCTCCTGCTGCGATTCGACGTCGATCACGTTCAGCAGGAGCAGCGCATGGTGCGCGGTGAGCGCGCGGCCACTTTCCGATATGATGTGCGGCATCGGAAGCTCCGCTTCCCTGCAAGCTTCGGCCAGGGTGTAGACCACGTCGTTTGCATACTCCTGCACTGAGTAGTTCACGCTGGCAGTCACCGTCGAGCAGGAGCCGTCGTAGTCGACGCCTAGCCCACCACCGACATCCACGTGGGTTATCGGAACGCCCATCGCACGCAACTCCGCATAGAATCGCGCCACTTCCTGCAATCCGGCCTTTATGTAGCGGATGTCCGTGATCTGCGAGCCCAGATGGAAGTGAATGAGCTTCAGAACATCGAGACGCTCGGCGCCCTCGAGGAGATCTATCAGGCGCACGAGCTCGCTGGTGTTCAGACCAAACTTGGATTTCTCGCCTCCCGTCTCCGCCCACCGTCCGAAGCCCTCCGCCGACAGCTTGATGCGCACGCCGACGGTTGGATTTACGCCCATCTCGTCCGCGACGCGCAGCAGCGTTCCTATTTCACTTACCTGCTCTACGACGATGAAGACCTGGTGACCCAGCTTCTGTCCCATGAGGGCGAGCCGCATGAACTCCTCGTCCTTGTATCCGTTGCAGACGATTGTGTGATGGCTCGTCTCGCTGAGTGCGAGTACCGCTTGCAATTCGGGCTTGCTGCCGCATTCCAGGCCCACACCGTACGGTTCTCCGAACTGAACTATCTCCTCTACGACGTGCCTCTGCTGATTGACCTTTATGGGGTAGACAAGCGTGTAGTCACCGTCGTATTCAAATTCGCGCATTGCGTTCCTGAAGCGCCCGCTGAGCGACTCGATGCGCGACTTGAGCACATCGGAAAAGCGTAACAGAAGCGGCAAGCCCACGCCCTGTGCTTTCAGATCCATTGCCACATCGTAGAGATCGAGCTCGCGTTCCCGGTGTTTCTTGTCCGGTCGCACGACGATGTGTCCCTGCTCGTTGATGTTGAAGTAGCCTATCCCCCAACCCTCAACGTTGTAGAGAGCACGAGAATCTTCCACAGTCCAGTCGATCGCGCGCTCGGCAGGCGCGTCCTGTTCAGCAATTCGGGTAGCCATGGCGGCGAAGTCTAGGCAGTTTGCGCGATACGCGATACCGGGGAAGCGTCAGCGATTTGTAGCACCGAGAGCGTTGGTGCTTTACGAGTCCGTCGTAATGCTGCGGTCCCACCTCATGGAAAGAGCGTGTCCACCCGCCACGTGTCGCCGTCCCGTGTGTACAGATGGCGCTCATGCAACCGAAAGGGCCGATTCTTCCAGAACTCGATGCGCTGCGGTTTGAGGCGGAAGCCGGACCAGTTGGGTGGCCGCGGTACTTCCCCTCCCTCGAAGCGCTCCTCGGTCGTGCGCAGTCTGGTCTCCAGATCTTCACCGCGAGGAATGACCTCACTCTGTTGCGATGCCCACGCGCCGAGCTGGCTGATGCGTGGCCGGGTTTTGAAGTAATCATCGGCCTCGGCAGCAGTAACTCCGGTAACCAGTCCCTCAATGCGGACCTGAACTTCCAGCGGAGCCCAGTGGAAGCACAACGCCGCAGCGGGACTCGAACGCAACTCCCGCCCCTTTCTGCTTCCCAAATTCGTGTAAAAGACAAAGCCCTCTTCATCCACCGCCTTGAGAAGCACTATGCGGGCAGAAGGCTGTCCATCACCCCCAACTGTTGCGAGCGTCATCGCAGTAGGCTCCTGAATGAGCGGAGCTCCCAGCGCCTTCGCAGCGGCAAAGACCTCGAGAAAACGGGCGATCGGGTTCGGTGGAATCATTGCGGCGGTTCTATTGGTGACACGCAAACAAAGGCACGACGTGCGCGACTGAACTTCAGGCCTGTAATGATACTGCGACCGGCGCCATACTAGAGACACTGATCACTGACCCCTGAGACTGCGACTGGCACTGGCCACTGCTACTGAGACTGGCACTCACCCGAACGCTCAGACCTGTGGATGGCCTCACCTTCCAGTCAGGTGATGCAATCGTCTTACCTGGCGTCGCAGTGGTGGTCAACTGATTGAGTCGCTTCACCAGTCGACTGGCGGTCAGTGCCAGTGCCAGTCGCGGTAACAGTGGCCAGTGCCAGTCTCAGTCTCAGGGGTCGGTGATCAGTGAACCTACCGAGGTTTTGGAGGAAGCAAAACGCCCTCGCGCGAGCGCGAGGGCGTTTTTGCGTCTCTGTAAATCCAAGACTTACGGCTTCTTGAAGGTCGGCGCGGTGTACCCCATAGTCTTGTTCGCGGAGTCGACATTAGCTCGCACCGTTGCATCGATTCCTCCGACTACGCGGTCGATGTTAACCATTTTCGGTATCGACAGCCTTGCGGAGGTGTCGCGTAGTTCCGCGGGCTGCGTCTCTTCCTGTCTCCGCTCGGTTCGAGCAAATTCGGAAGCCCGGACGTTAGCCTGCGCCGCAGCCGTCGCGCTCGTCTGATTGTTGAGTGCCCCGACCGCCGCCATTCCAAGCCTAACCGCCTCTTCGTCCAGCCTTTTCTTCCTTTCGGCAATTCGGTTCTGCTCGATTCGCGGATCCACGACCACTGCTGCCGGGGCTCCGGCCGGCGCGGCCTGCGCGCCGTCGGGACCACCACTCATCGCGATCCAGAGACCCACCACACCAACCGCTACTCCTCCACCGACCATTGCGAGACGACGCGACTTGAGCCGCTCCCACAGTGACTGCGGCATAACCGCGAGCTCGGCATCAGGAGTCGGATCATATCGCGATTCGGACGTTGGAAGAGGCTCGGGCGCAAGGCGCTGCCGAATCGGTTCCGCAGGCGTCGTCTTCTCAAATTGTGGCGGCGGATTGATGAAGGGCGAAGGCGCGAGACGCGCGGGCACCGGTGCCGCCGCGGCGGGGGTTGGCGCGCGCGATAGTGCGCTGATCAATGGCTCCGGCGCCAGGCGCTGGTGAACTGGTTCGGGAGCCGGCGGTGTAACAGCGCGCGGCTGCACGTGAATGAAAGGGTCAGCCGCAGGCCTGGGACGTGGAGGCGCTACAGGCTGCCTAATCTGTTCCGATATGGGAACGCTGAGATCGATGAACAGAGGCTCGAAAGGCCTGTCGTCTCCGGACTCTGCCGATTGATCGGAAGCTGCCGCGGCTCGAGGTGTTGATACCGGCGTGATAACCGGCTCTTGCCTGATAGGAGGCGACCAGGCTGGCGTTGCACGAGTCTCGGGCGTGGGCCTGGCAACAACAATCGAAGCCGGCACGCTGACCGGAGTAACAGCCGCAGCGGGAGTAATCTGAACTGACTGTCCAGTGGCCTCGGCATGTTTGCGTCGCAGAAAAACAAGACGCTCGTATCCCTTCGCGAGAGATGCATCGTCCGATTCTCCGGAGTTTTTCCGAATGGCGTGCGCGCGCTCCCGAAGGGTGAGCTCCTGCCGTATGTCACCCAGACGGGCATACATCTCCGCCAGGTTAGCGACAACACCTGCGACACGGGGATGCTGATCGCCGAGCGTACGCTCGGCAATTGCTACGAGCCTGTGCAGTAATGCCGCTGCGGGGAAGAATTTGTTGCGCATGCAATACACACGCGCCAGCGCGTTGAGCGTGGCGGGCAAGCGCGGATCGTCGTCGCCGAAATGCTCTGCCGCGCGCATTGCAGCCAGGTACGCCTCTTCTGCCTTATCGTACTGTTTCGCCGAAGCACACTCGCGTCCGGCTTCGCTGAATTTCTCCCAGCGCGTTTCGATCGTTTCGGTCATGGTCGCTCCCTCCGTGTACCTTCATGACGAAGAAGGGAGGAGGGGTGTAACAAATTGAATCGGGGTGTTGGAAAGCGACCGTTTGTCGGGAGTGGGGGATGGGTTGGGAGTAGGGGATGGGGGATGGGGAGTGCGGATTGGGAGTGGATCGGGGATGGGGATTGCGGTTCGGGAGTGGAGGATAGGGGATGGGGGATGG
>JACMME010000192.1 GCA_014379205.1 Gemmatimonadaceae bacterium | reverse complement strand
TGTCTACATAAACGGCAGCGCAGAGATAATTCACGGCGTTATCTACATTCCGAAGCCCGACTCCAAGACGGCAGTGAAGCCGGGCGATCCCGCAGTCTTCGCGGTAGTGGACACATCCGTGTTGGCGAACCGCGCATTGCTTCCCGCACAATCTCCGCTGCTCGAGAATTTGCGAATAGACATGGACTTGCACATCTCGCGCGGCACGTTCGCGCGCTCGGCGGAGGGGAACATCGAGATCTTCACCCCTGAGGATGTGGGTCCGTTGTCCATCTCTGTGGACAGGGCCAAGTCATCGCTGACTCTGGAGGGGATGGTCTCTGCGGAACGCGGCATGTATTCCGTGGCGGGGCGAGAATTCGAGATTACTCGTGGTTCGGTGATCTTCATTGGGACGCCCGAGATTAATCCGTTGCTGCAGCTGATCGGTGAGCGAGAGGTAAGCCTTCCCGGCCGCGAGGTCGTGAAAATCCGCGTGGTGATAGGCGGCACGGGACGCAACCCGCGCCTCACGCTCGAGAGCGATGCGCAGCCGCCGATCTCGCAGTCTGATCTCCTGAGCTACCTGGCATTTGGCAGATCCTCATCATCGCTGCTGCAGGTTCAGGGCTCGTCGCTTTCCGGCCAGGGAGGCGGAAGCGGCGATCTGGTGGGCAATGTGGCAGCGCTCGCCACGCAGCAGCTCGCAGCCGTGGCTCTCGGCGCCATGGTTCAGGAAGTGCAGAGCGATGCGTCGCGCTCGTTCGGGCTGGATGTCTTCAATATCAATCCGGCCGATATCCCATCGGAGCTCAGCCGCAATGGCGTCGAGTCGCTGCTGCAGGGTACGGAATTCGAGGCCGGCAAGTATCTGAATACTCGTACTTTTCTGTCGCTCTCGGCGCGCGCCGCTAGAGCACTTCCTGGCGTGGTGTTAGAGCACCGTATGAAAAAAGGCTTTCGCATCGAAGCCGCCATTGAGCCACGATTTCTTTTGCGTGAGCCGTCCCTTGGGCTAACGGAATCTCCCAGCTCGACCAACGTTTTCGGGTCATTCCTGATTCTGGAGCGGAGATTCTAGGAAGCGATTGCGGACTGCGGGCTGCGGACGGAACTGCGAACTGCGAACTGCGAAGTTATGGTCAATGACAGCCTACCTGCGAGCACGACCGCAATTCGGCCATGTAGGATGTTAGCTTGCTTCGCCGGTTCTGTTCGCAGCTGCTGTTGGTAATTCCGCAGCACGCGGCACCAAGTTCGCAGTTCGCAGTTCGCAGTTCCGTCCGCAATCCGCAATCTTCTTCCCAATGACTTCTCCCCGCATAACGTCACCCGACTTCCGCCCCTCGTATCTCGCTGCCACGATCGCGACAGGGGCCGTCTTGCTGCTGTACCTCATCACGCTCTCGCCTACGACCGCGATGTGGGACACGAGCGAATACATGTCGGCGGCCTACACGTTCGGCCTTCCACATCCCCCTGGAAACCCGCTTTTCATTTTGATCGGGCGGTTCTTCTCCATCATTCCCATCGCGCCGTCGGTCGCGCAACGCATAAACGTTCTCGCCGCTCTCTCCAGTGCAGTGGCCGCGGGAGTCTGGTTTCTGGTTGCCGAACGGGTACTCGCCAGCTGGATAACGCGCCGGTGGCCCCGAATCGTAGGTGGGGCGCTGGCGGCGCTCGTCGGCGCAACTTCGTTCACGGTGTGGAACCAGTCGGTAGTGAACGAGAAGGTGTATACCGTCTCGCTGGGCATTTTTGCGGCAATCGCGTGGCTTACACTGCGCTGGCTTGATGCGCCGGACGCGCCCAAAGCGGACAGAAATCTGATTCTAGTCGCGTATCTGCTCGGCCTCGGCTACGCCAATCACATGGCAGGCATTCTTCCCGGCCCCGCGGTCGCGATCGCGGTTCTGATGCGGCGGCCGGCGACCATCCTGCGTTATCGTCTCATCCTCACAGCCATCGCTGCCGCGATTCTCGGACTCACGCCTTTCGTGACGCAACCGATTCGGTCGGCTCATTTCCCCGAAATCAACATGGGGCAGACGACCGGCTGCGAGACCCGGCTGGAAGCATCTTGCACCTTCACCAGTGAGACACTGACGCGCTGGAAGGAACACTTCAATCGCGACCAGTATCCCAAGAACAACCTGCTCGTACGCCAAGCTCCGTTCAGCGCCCAGATCGGCATGTACTGGATGTACTTCAAGTGGCAATGGCTGCGCGATACGCATAGCGAACACCAGGCATGGCAGGCCATTCTGGCTGTGGTCTTTCTCGTTCTGGGATTGATCGGAGGCTATGTACACTGGAAACGACACCGAGTGTCGTTCTGGTTCTACGGTCCATTTCTCTTCACCATCACGCTGCTGTTCATCTACCTGCTCAACTTCAAGTATGGATGGACACAGGCGCAACATCTCGGGATAACGGACGGCGCTCTGAGTGAGGTGCGCGATCGCGATTACTTCTTCATCTGGAGCTTTTCCGCCTGGAGCGTCTGGGTGGCGCTTGGGCTGGTTTACATCTGGGAGTCGCTCGCGGCAATGGCTGGCAATGAGTCGGTCGCGGCTGGCAAGCAATTCGTCGTCGCACCGAAACGGCGAAGCTGGCTTCTTGCCGCGCCGGTTCTTCTCATCGCGCTGATACCCCTGGGCACCAACTGGCGTTCGGCCTCGCGTGCTGGAGACACCACTACGCGCGACTGGGCGAAGGATCTGCTCAACTCGGTGGAGCCCTACGGCGTTCTGATCACAGGCGGCGACAATGATACATATCCGCTCTGGTACGCGCAGGAGGTGGAGGGTATCAGAAAGGATGTCGTGGTCGCGGTAACGTCGCTACTGAACACCGACTGGTACGCGCGGCAAATGATCCGCCGCCCAATCTACGATTACGACGCCGCGAAGGGGCCAGAGATCTACCGGGGAAAGAATTGGCCGAAGCCCAGCGGGCCGCCAATGTCGATGAGTCTTCAGGATGTAGCGAAAATGCCACCGTACATCGAGATGCCGCAGGCGCAGATTTTCCGCGAGGGTAACATCGCAGCCACCATCCCTGCCGGGTTTCTCAGCCGGGATCAAATTATCGTCCTTAATATCATCAAGGACACCTTCCCCGAACGACCGATGTTCTTCAGCCGCACAGCCGGGAATTACGGCGAGCGGCTGGGGCTGGAGAGCTACCTGCTGACGCAGGGCTTCGCGCGCAAGCTGCTTCCGGACACAGTGACAGGTGTGAACAACAACGCAGTACTTATTCGCGGGGAAGGGTGGCTTGATGTGGAGCGTACCTTCGCGCTCTGGAAGACGTGGGAGGGTATTGGATCGCTGAAGCGGATGCATGACTGGACTGACCGCGCTTCCGCTAACATTCCGTACACGTACGTCGCCACCGGGGCTCTGCTAGCCGAGGCCCTCAATCAGACCGGACGACCTAAGGAGGCGGAACAGGTCTACGGGACGGCGCTCGAAATTGCGCAAGCAACAAGACTGGACGAGCTGTTAGCGAGGCGCTGAGACGGAGCTAATCGTTTACCAGCGTGTCTGACACTGGGTTGTCCGCCGCGGGCCTGGATGGGAGCGGCTTGGCCAGAGCTGGCATGTCTGAACGCGTCGTCACGCGAAACTTCCTGACGATCGGGTCGGGGGAAGTTGTCGCCCGCGTTCTCTCGTTCATCGCCTCAGTCTACCTCGCGCGGGTACTTGGGGCCGAGGTGTACGGCGCCATCGCATTCGCCATGGCGATCCTGCTGTATTTCAACCGCGCAGCGGACGGCGGGCTCGATCTCATTGGAATGCGAGAGGTCGCCCGAAACCACGCAGAAGCCTCAAGAATCGCCGGCCCGCTCATAGCGTTTCGCCTGGCGGCTTCCGCACTTCTGACTTTGCTGCTTGCGGCAGGCGCCCTCGTGTGGCTGCCGCGGCGCGACGCTCTGGTTCTCGCTCTCTTCGCCGTCACGTTGGTGCCGATCGGAGCCAGTACGCGCTGGATACATCTGGGCCTCGAGAAAAGCAAGCTGGCCGCGATTTCGCGCGTAATCGGTGAGCTGCTTGGGCTCGCGTTGATTCTCCTGCTCGTGCGCAGCCCGGACGATTTCCTTACCGTGCCGCTGGCCAATCTCGCGGCCGGGTCGCTCACGGCCGCACTGCTAGCGTGGTGGTTGCGAGGGCTGGGCGTCCACCTGACGCTACGCTGGGACTGGGCGGTTGTGCGCCCTCTTCTGCTCCGATCCTACCCGGTGGTGCTCGCGGCGTTGCTCGGGCTACTCGTGTTTAACTCCGATCTCATAATGCTGCGCGTCTTTCGTGACGCGCGCACTGCTGGGTACTACGCCGCTGCCTATACGCCGGTCAGCCTGGCTATAGCCGTGGGCCAGGCATACCGAATGAGCCTCCTTCCGGCGCTTACTCGACTGGGCACGTCGGGAGGGCAGCATGAGCTCTACCAGACGGCGTTAGCGCACGTCTTCGCCGCTGTCGTCCCCGCGGTAATCGGCGGGTGCATCCTCGCGCCTCTGGTAGTGCCCCTCGTCTTCGGCGAGCAATACATGCCCGCTGTCGCGGTGCTTCAGGTGCTGATCTGGGCAATCCCGTTGTCCCAGCTTAAGGAGGCTCCTGTCGCGGCGCTCGTATCGCACGCACTGGAGCACAGGTTGCTCCACCTGAACGCCATGGGGACGGTTGTAAGCATTGCGATGAATCTTGTGCTCATTCCCCGCTACGGCATGATGGGAGCCGCTATAACCACATTGGTGACTGAGGGTGCACGTACCGCTCTAGCGTTCGTGTTTGCGCATGGTGCGGGATTTCCACTTCCCGCGGGCCGGCGATTCTGGCGGGTTGCAGTGGCAGGAGTCGCAATGGCCGGACTGCTTATCGTGCTACGACGCCATGGCCTCTGGGCAGCGGCAATTCCTGGCATTCTCGGCTACCTGACGGTCCTGGTAGCCCTTGGCGCAATTCGCATCCAGCGCGGCAGATGGCCGTCTCTGAGGGTGTAGCCCAATAGTTGGTACGTGTGCTCCATGCCACACCCGTATTCGGCTGGTCTTAATGCGTGAATGCAAACGCTTGACATATAAAGGAAAGTTGATGTATACTTTAGCTGTGACCGCCACTCTTGAAGTCTCTCGCGCCGCGCAGCTCTTCCATGCGCTTTCAGACGAGACCCGGCTCGGCATTCTGGAAATGCTCCGTGGTGGGGAACGGTGTGTGTGTGAGCTGCAGGACGAAATGGAGGCTGCGCAGTCGCGACTCTCCTTTCACCTCAGGGTGCTGCGTGAAGCCGGTCTTGTTGTCGACCGAAAGGAAGGGCGATGGTCGTACTACAGCATCACGCCGGAAGCACTCGCTCAAGTGCACGACATGGCTGTCGCGCTTCAGCCCTCGAAGCTGAGGGCCCTGAATCTCAGCAGCGGGCGCTGCTGCGGTTGAGCGCGCGAAGGTGGAATGCGCATCCGTTGTACTCTACACATCAACATTTTTTGATGAGGAAGCCAGCATGTCTTCTTTACCTCTGACTACCGTCGGCAGCGACAGTGCTGCCTGTTGTGCGCCCGGCTGCTGCGACGATGCAAGCCAGGCTGGTGGGACTACCACCGCGAGCGCCAGCACTCCCGCGCCAGCCGCCAGTGACGAACTCGCGGCCAGCGTGCGCGAAAGGTACGGTGCTGCAGCTCGGCGAGTGCTGGACAGCGTCGAAGCTGCACATGTCAGCGAAAGCGGATGCTGCGGTCCTGTGAGCTCCTGCTGCGGTGCGGCTGCTTTCGACGGCGCAGCGGATCCGATTACCTCGAATTTGTATGTGACCGGCGAGACTGATGAGTTGCCGGAGTCAGCCGTTATCGCATCGCTCGGTTGTGGCAACCCTACAGCACTCGCCGAGCTCAAGGCGGGCGACGTTGTCCTCGACCTCGGCTCGGGTGGCGGCATCGATGTTCTGCTGTCCGCGCGGCGCGTAGGCCCGACTGGGAAAGCCTACGGTCTGGACATGACGGACGACATGTTGACGCTCGCCCGAAAAAATGCGAAGGAGGCAGGCGTCATGAACGTGGAGTTTCTCCGAGGCAGGATCGAAGAGATCCCACTGCCTTCCGCCAGTGTGGACGTCATCATCTCAAACTGTGTCATCAATCTTTCCGGCGACAAACGCACCGTGTTGAAGGAGGCGTTTCGTGTGCTGAAGCCGGGTGGCCGCTTCGCGGTGTCCGACGTGGTAGTGCGGGGCGAGCTGCCGGCTGACGTGAAGCGTAGCATGGAGCTATGGGTCGGTTGCATCGCGGGAGCGCTGTGCGACACCGAATTCACCTCCCTTTTGCGCGAGGCCGGCTTTGAAGACACGAGCGTGGAGTTTACTCGCACCTACAATGTCGCGGACGCGCGCGCCTTCCTCGTAAGCACAGGGCTGGATGCAGATCGCATCGCCCGCGAGGTTGACGGCCGCGTCGGCGCCGCATTTGTCCGAGCGAGGAAGCCTGTAACATGACCGATAGTCTTCGAACAACTCCAGCCGGTGGCGGATGGCTGATAGCGGATGGCTATCAGTAACCACTATCGCCTTGGGTATCAGTCATCAGCAATCAGCCATCAGCCATTCCCATCGCACGAATCCATGAGGTTCAGCAGTATGGACTCCAATGTGAAAAGCGCGAACGCGACGCTTCGCCCGGCGCGAACCAGCGACTTCCCGAACGTTGCCGAACTTCTCACGGCCGCCGGTCTTCCTCTGGCGGGGGTGGCAGACGCTCTCGCGAACTTCACCGTCGCCGAGCACGGCGCGGAGCTCGTGGGTGTCGCTGGCCTCGAGGTCTGCCGCAACAACGCTCTCCTGCGCTCGGTTGCGGTCTCGCCCGAGTGGCGCTCGCGTGGGCTCGGGCGAGCCCTCGTGACGCACGTGATCACCGACGCTGAATCGCGGGGGATAAACGCGCTGTATCTGCTCACGACCACAGCCGACCGGTACTTCCCATCCTTCGGCTTCCGCGAGGTCACGCGGGAGCAAGTCCCGCCTGACGTACGAGAGACCGAGGAATTCCGTGGCGCGTGTCCAGCGACGGCCACGGTGATGTACCGGCGGCTCGACGGCACCACCTGGCCTGCCCACTGAGCGCCTGCTGCTGATGCGGTACGCACTTATCTCGGATATCCACGCAAACTTGCAGGCGCTGGACGCCGTGCTCGCGGACATCGACGGGCGGGGCGACGTGGATGCGATTTTCCACGCGGGGGATCTTGTGGGCTACTCGAGTAGTCCAAACGCCGTCGTCGACAGACTGCGTGAGCGCGCGATCTTCGGCGTCGCGGGGAATTATGACTCCACCGTCGCGGCAGACTACAAGCACTGCGGCTGCAAGTCGGAGAGCGCGCGACAGGAAGAGCTAGCGAATGTGAGCTACGAGTATACGCGCCGTACCGTGACGCGAGAGACGAAGCGTTTTCTGGCGGGGCTGCCATTCTCGCTTGACCTGAGACCGCTTGGCGGACACTCAAGCGGGCCACGGCTGCTCATCGTTCATGGTACACCAACCCTGAACACGCTGTACTGGACCGAAGATCGCTCCAACGATTTCTGCCTGAAGATGGCGGCAACCCTCAGTATGGTGGCTGGCGACGCAATCGCTTTCGGTCACACGCACAAGCCCTGGCATCGCGCAGTCGAGGGAATCCACTTCATCAACGCCGGCAGCGTAGGCCGGCCCAAGGATGGCGACTGGCGTGCGGGCTACGTGCTTCTCACGCTCGGCGATACCGCGCCGCACGCCGAGTTCGTTCGTGTGGAATACGACATTGAGATGGCGGTGACCGGTGTGCGGGCGGCGGGGCTGCCAGAGGAGTTCGCTGAGTTACTGCGTACTGGTGGAACGTCAAAGGTCGTCTCCGGCGCCTGAGCCAGGCCGCGACCTTTTCTCGGGAAACTCCCGCTACCGCTCGGTGGCCACAGTGTCAGGATCCTGTTCCCAGCCGCGTCCCAATCTCTTCCCACAGAACCGCTATCGCCCGCATACCTTTCACAAAATTCTCATCGCTCAGCCACTCGTCAGGTGCGTGCGCGTTCTCACCGGGAAGTCCGAAACCCATGAGCAGCACCGGCGCGCCGAGTATGCGCTCGAAGTCGCCGACAACCGGGATTGAACCGCCCTCGCCCGCCAGGACAGGCTCGCGACCGAACGCGGCTGACAGTGCCGCCCGCGCCGCGTCGAAGAGCGGCCCTGCCGGTTCCGCTTTCCATGGACGGCCTCCATGCAGGTGCATGACCTTCACCGTAACGCCCTTTGGCGCGACACTGTCGAGGTGCGCCTGCATGAGACGTCCGATTTCCTCCGGATCCTGATCGGGCACGAGCCGGCAGCTCACCTTGGCCATCGCTTTCGCCGGAAGTACGGTCTTGGCGCCTTCGCCCGTGTAGCCACTCAGTAGCCCGTTCACCTCGCAGGTAGGGCGGGTCCAGATGCGCTCGAGTGTGGAATACCCCTTTTCTCCTCCCAGTGCCGGTGAGCCGGTTTCCTCGCGAAACTCGGAATCGCTGAATGGGAGCTCGCGAATTTGTGTCCGAACCACGTCGCCCCACTCACGCACCTTGTCGTAAAAGCGCGGAATTGCGACACGGGCATCCGCGTCATGCAACGTTGCGAGCATGCGCGCCAGCGCCATTGCTGGATTTACGACTGCCCCGCCATAGCTGCCTGAGTGCAGATCGCTCTTGGGACCTTCGACGTCCACCTGGAAATAGGCGAGCCCACGCAGTGAGAAGAGGAGCGACGGAAGGCCGGGCGCAAACATCGAGGAATCCGAGATGACTACAGCATCCGTCCTGAGCTCTTTCGCGTGTTTCTCGATGAACCCTGCGAGGTTGTCGCTTCCGACCTCCTCCTCGCCTTCGGCGAGGAAGATGATGTTCACCGGCAGATTGCCGCGCGTCGCAATATGCGCCTCAAGCGCCTTGATGTGCAGAAAGAGCTGGCCTTTGTCATCCACGGCACCGCGTGCATAGATCTTCCCGCCGCGGACTGTGGGCTCGAACGGAGGCGATGACCAGAGCTCGAGTGGCTCTACCGGCTGGACGTCGTAGTGCCCGTAAATCAGCACCGTGGGTGCACCCTTGCCCGCCGTCCGCCACTCGCCCAGCACGATAGGGTGTCCCGACGTCGCGTGCGTTTCGGCAGTCAGCCCCGCCTTGCGAAGCGATTGCAGAACCCATTCGGCTGCTCGCGCCGTATCGACTTTGTGCTCCGACCGAGCGCTTACACTCGGAATGCGAAGAAACTCGTAAAGCTCGTCGTGGATGCGATCGTTGTTCTCGGTGAGGTAGGCGTCGAGATCGGCGGGAACGCTAGCTGTCATGTGAGAGCGGGAATCGGGAATCGGGATCGGGAATCGGCCCGGAAGCTAACGTAAATAGGCACTTGCTGACCACTGACCCCTGAGACTGAAACTGGCACTGGCCACTGCTACGGGCACTGAGACTGGCACTAGCCTGCCCTGCTTTGGTCCATCTTAAAGAGACGGGTCAGTGGCAGTGCTAGTGCCAGTAGCAGTGGCTAGTGCCGGTCTCAGTCTCAGGAGTCGGTGGTCAGTAGCCGGTTCGGAGCTCCGCCGTTGTCCGTCATGCGGGCACAGAATCACAGAAGCACTACATTAGCTTCCGATTCCCGATTCCCGATTCCCGATTCCCGATTCCCGATTCCCGATTGACAATGCCCAACCGCCTCGCCAACGAGACCAGCCCGTACCTTTTGCAACACGCCAACAACCCGGTCGACTGGTATCCGTGGAGCGAAGAGGCGCTTGGTGAGGCGCGGAAAAGGGATATGCCGATCCTGCTCAGCGTCGGCTACTCCGCGTGCCACTGGTGTCACGTCATGGAGCGGGAATCATTCGAGGACGAAGACACGGCGCGCGTCATGAATGATCTCTTCATCAGCATCAAGGTGGACCGGGAGGAGCGCCCTGATATCGACGCCATTTACATGACGGCGGTGCAGGCAATGACCGGGCATGGCGGTTGGCCGATGACCGTCTTCCTTGCGCCGGATGGAGCACCGTTTTACGGTGGCACCTACTTTCCCCCCGAACAGCGCCAGGGTTTGCCGAGCTTCCGGCACGTACTGAAGTCGATGTCGGATACTTACCGCGACCGCCGAGGCGAGGTGGACAAGGCCGCCG
Organism: Gemmatimonadaceae bacterium; assembly: GCA_014379205.1. GTDB lineage: Bacteria > Gemmatimonadota > Gemmatimonadetes > Gemmatimonadales > Gemmatimonadaceae > JACMME01. The sequence continues at coordinate 30,381 of JACMME010000192.1, read as the reverse complement.
CCAGAATGCGCGAGCTGTACGACAACGCTCGCAAGGTAACCCAGAGCGGCGGATCACTCGATACCATTCTTCTCGAACGCGTGTATCGCTCCATCGCTCAGCGCTACGACGTCCGGAATGGCGGCTTCGAGGGAGCGCCGAAGTTTCCGCAGGCCATGTCGCTCGACTTTCTGCTGCGATACTGGTCGCGAAATGACACCGCTTATGCTCTCGAAATGGCGGCGACGTCCTTTCGCAAGATGGCTCATGGCGGAATCTACGATCAGATCGGCGGCGGCTTTCACCGTTACACTGTCGACGGAGTCTGGCTCGTCCCGCATTTTGAAAAAATGCTGTACGACAATGCCCTGCTCGTGCGACTGGGAGTGCATCTGTACCAGGCGACTGGCGATGAGGAATTCCGTCGGATTGTCGAGGAGACGATCGAGTGGCTTTCGCGGGAGATGACGTCGCCCGAGGGAGGCTTCTACTCGAGTCTTGACGCTGATAGTGAAGGTCACGAAGGAAAGTTTTACGTCTGGAGCGAAGCCGAGTTGCGCGATCTGCTAACAGGGGAGCGCGCCGATCGTGTCGCATCGTACTTCGGTGTTACGAACGGCGGGAACTTCGAGGGTCAGAACATTCTGAATATTCCGAATCCGCCAAGAGCCGTGATGTCGCGGATGGGAATCAGCGCGGAGCAGCTGAGTAAGGATGTTTCGCGAGGAAGGGAAATTCTGTACGAAGCGCGATCCCGGCGCGTCTGGCCGGCTCGCGACGACAAGATCCTGGCCTCATGGAACGGCCTCATGCTTCGAGCCGTCGCCGAGGCGGCCCGCGTCTTCGGAAGGGAAGACTATCGCACGCTGGCGGAACGAAATGGTCAATTTCTCTTTGCTGAGATGGTGCGCGCGGGTCGTGTTTTCCGCACGCACAAGGATGGCCTGACGCGGATCAACGGCTTTCTGGAGGACTATGCCGCCATTGGGCTCGGCGCGCTCGCAATGTATGAGTTGACCTTCGACGGGAAGTGGTTCGATCGCGCCAGCGAGCTCGCGCATTCAATGATCGAATGGTTCTGGGACGACGAAATAAATGGGTTTTACGACACAGCACGAGACCACGAGACACTTGTCACGCGCCCGCGCGAAGTGACGGACAATGCAACACCATCAGGCACATCGCTTGCCGCCGACCTGCTGATACGTGTCGCAGAGCTCGCTCAAAATGCCGACTTGAGACGCCGCGCGACCTGGATAATCGAGTCCCTTGCCGAGCCGCTCCAGCGCCATGGTCCAGCTTTCGGGCATCTCGCAGGCGTTGCCGACATGGTAGTGCACGGCGCCGTGGAGGTCGCACTGGTTGGCGATCCGGGCTCTTCAGACTTCAGCGATCTGGCGGTAGGATTGGCTTCGATCTACGTGCCGGCGCTTGTTGTTGCCGGAGGCGCTCCCGGCTCCCGTGAGATGGACGACATCGCGCTATTGCGCGGCCGAGGGCTGGTCGCTGATCGTGCCACCGCATATGTGTGTCGCCATTACACTTGCGATGCGCCGACAGGCGACGCGGCAACGCTCCGCGGGATCCTCGCCAAGGCCTCCAGGGTTGCTGCACCGGCTCCCCTCTAGCAGACTACGGGAATGCCCGAGGCGTCCGTCCTTTGGAGTATTCCTCTGCATTTCGCGGCGCTCCTCAGGCCGGTTACAATCCATTAGGTACGCCTGGGATCCAGAATCAGGCGGGGCTATTGACAATACGCGCTGATTCTGTAATCGGTTCAAGCGCGTCTGATTTTTCCTGGAGGTCGAGATGTCTGTGCTTCGTTTACTATCGACTACCGTTCTTCTCGCGATTTCCGGAGTTGTCCCAGCTGCCGCGCAAATGATACGGGGCAAGCTGCTGGATGACAAAACGGAAAAACCCATCGAGCTCGCTCAGATCACCCTTGTCGACGCCACGGGCGAGGCGCGCGACGTGGCTGTGACCGACACCGCCGGAGACTTTACGCTGCGAGCGCGCCGCCCTGGACGCTATAGCCTGCACGCGAGGCGCCTTGGCTACCGTTCCGACACTTCCCCAGCGCTCGAGCTCGACTCTGGTCAAGTCGTCGATATGGATTTTCTCATCGCGGTGAGGCCCGTAAATCTTATACCGGTGAGAATTGACGAGAAGCGGATCAGAAATTCCCGAGCGCAGTTTGTAGCCGGTCTGGATGTGCGCTCGCTCGGCTCCAGGCTCATTCCTCCCCAGAAGATTCGGCCGCTGCTCGCACGATCCCGAAATGTGGCAGACATCCTTCGCTGGCAAAACATTCCGGGACTCTGGATTGACGACGATGGATCGGGAAATACCTGTGCGCGGCTGACGCGCGGCCGCGCCGCCGCGAATGGGGCCGGCACGACCTCAACAAGAGTCGACATCGAGGGTGGCATTGAGAATGTGCGGCCAGCGGTCACGTCACTCGAATCAGAGGACGACCGCGGCTGCATGGCGATGTATCTGGACGACTCGAGATTCACCAGCCTCGACGACGTCGATGTCGAGACCATCGAAAAAATGGTGGTGCTACTGCCAAATGAAGCCGGCGGGCTGTTCGGCACCGGGTCGGCCAAGGGGGTGCTGCTGGTCTACACGCGAGGCACGCTGAAGTAGCGCCAAAAAGGGAACAGTTAGAACTGCGTGCTGCGGGCACAACCACGCTTAGTAGTCAGCACAACTCTTTAGAATCGTTCGGCAATTTCCGCAGATGAGCTTGCAATTGAGCCACCGGATATTGAGCGAAGCGCAAATGTCACAGACGCTATCGTCGACGTCGCTCCTCGTCGCAGCGAGAGGCGGCGCCACAACGAGCGGACGTGACCTCGCTTGCACGCTCAGGCGAGTGACTCGAAGTCGAGCGCAAGGTCGAGCGCGGGAGCCGAGTGCGTTAGGGCCCCGATGGAAATCCAGTCGACGCCGGTTTCCGCCACATCTCGAACGGTTTGCAGTGAGATCCCCCCCGACGCTTCGGTGAGCGCGCGTCCGGCGGCCATCGCAGCACAGCGCCCAAGCTGTTCAAGGCTCATGTTATCCAGGAGCAGTATGTCGGCCCCGGCGTCGAGGGCGGCCCGAACCTGTTCTTCACGGTCGCACTCGACTTCGATGCTTGTACCTTCGGCCGCCAATTTCCTGGCCCGTCGCACGGCCAGCGCGACATCGCCGCCAACCGAAGCAAGATGATTGTCCTTGATAAGGACCGCGTCAGACAGATCCATCCTGTGATTCATTCCGCCCCCTGCGCGCACGGCGTACTTCTCGAGCGATCTCATCCCAGGTATGGTTTTCCGCGTGTCGAGGATGCGGGCGCGCGTACCGCGCACGGCATCCACATACTGCGCCGTAAGACTCGCGATTCCTGACAGCCGTTGGAGATAGTTCAGCGCCACGCGTTCCGCTGACAGCATCGCGCGGGCGTGACCAGATACAAACAACACCGATGACTCGCCGGCAACGCGGGCTCCGTCGTCAGCGTCGACACGAATGACGACCTTGGAATCGAGCAGCCTGAACGCAGCCAGCGCGAACGGCACACCGGCTATCGCGCCGGGCGCCCGAGCGACAAGGGTCGCGCGCGCCCTTCGGTTTGAGAGTACTGTGGCGATCGTCGTGATGTCGTTGAATGCGCCGTCCTCGGTGAGTGCCTGCTTCACGTGTGCTGTGAGTTGGCGGCTATCGAATGGGAAGGCCAGCTGCTCGTTACCCGAAACCGGGCCCGGATCGGCCGGCGTCACCTTCCGCACACGGCTGACAGTGCGAGGTTGCTGATTCACTCGCCTGGGTCCAGTTCGCCCGGCAGGAGAGGAGCGGGTGACGTCCCGCCAATCGAGACCATGCGCTCGATTGCCAGCCTTGCGCGTGAGGCTATGTCCTTCGGAACGGTAATCCGGTACTGCAGCCTCTCCAGTGACCGTAACACCTTCGGCAGGGTCGTCACCTTCATGTAAGCGCACGACGCCCGGTCGTTGGCTGCATAAAAGGTCTTTCCCGGATTCTCCTTCCTCAGCCGGTGAAGTATCCCCACTTCGGTGGCTATGATGAACTCGTCAGCACCCGATATTGCCGGACGCTTGATCATTCCTTCAGTCGAAAGTATGTGAGCGCCGTCAGGGTCGACGTCACCGGCGGACATCGCCTCGAGTACGCTGGTCGAACAGCCGCATTCCGGATGAATGAGGAACTCCGCATCAGGGTGGAGCGAGCGCTGCAGTTTGACGTGCTCCGGACTGATTCCGGCGTGCACGTGACACTCTCCCATCCAGACGTGCATGTTGGTTCGACCCGTCATGCGCCGCACGTGAGCGCCGAGAAACATGTCGGGAAGAAAGAGTATTTCCCTGTCGGCGGGGATGGAGTTGACGATCTCCACCGCGTTTCCCGAGGTGCAGCAATAATCGCTTTCTGCCTTGATGGCGGCGCTGGTGTTTACGTACGAGACGACAAGCGCATCCGGATACTCGTCTTTCCACTCTCGCAATTGAATCGCATCAATCGTGGCCGCGAGCGAGCAGCCGGCCGCCATGTCGGGCAGCAGCACGTCCTTGGACGGAGACAGGATCGCCGCGGTCTCGGCCATGAAGTGCACGCCACAGAAAACGATAATGTCAGCGCTAGTCCTTGCGGCCTCACGCGAGAGGCCGAGCGAGTCGCCCACGAAGTCCGCGACATCCTGGACTTCCGGGCGCTCGTAATTGTGCGCGAGTATGACAGCGTTCCGCTCGCGAGCGAGGACCTTGATCTCTGCCTGGAGGTCAGCGGTGTTGGCGATCACGTTTCAGAGTTCGGGTGGGAAGAAAGATAGGACGATTGATTGCGGATTACGGATTGCGGACGAACTGCGAACTGCGAAGACGCAGTGGAAAATAGTTTTAATCCGCAGTCCGCAATCCGCAATCATTTTCTCACCACACAATTCTCTTCCCTTCCCAGATCCGCTTGGTGGTTGGATGATCCGAGCGGAAGTGACCGCCACGAGATTCCTTGCGCATGAGCGCGGCCTCGGCGATAAGGCGCGCGGTTTCGACCATATTGGCCTCTTCTGTGGCGCCCTCGGGGAGCCGGCTCTGAATGTCATCCAGGATCGTGAGACAGGCGCGAAGCCCCTTCGCGGTGCGCGCTATTCCGGCGTGCTCCCACATTGCATCGCGGATTTCGTTCGCCGCGACCTGGGCGGCACCGCGGTCCCGAAGGACCGGCACACTCCACGCTGACTCCGCGGGCTCAGTGGCCAGGGGAGGCGTGTCGGTCAGGTCACGTGCGACCCGTTCGGCGAAAACGAGACCCTCAAGCAGGGAATTCGACGCTAGCCGATTCGCTCCGTGTACGCCCGTATTCGAGACCTCGCCACATGCGTACAGGCGCGGCATCGTGGAGCGGCCGGTGAGGTCACTCACCACGCCACCCATCATGTAATGCGCCGCGGGAGTGACGGGGATCGGATCGGTTCGGGGATCGATTCCGCGCGCCATGCATATGGCGAAGATTCCAGGAAAGTGGCTGGCGAAGTCGGCGCCGAGGTGCGTCGCATCCAGGGTCACGACCCGCTCAATCGGGCGTTCGCCCGTTCGAGCGAGATCGGCCGCGCTGCGGCGTACAGCGACCGTTCGTCCAGGCCGGCGCTCCCTGAATACCTCGCGAGCCACGACATCGCGTGGCGCGAGCTCCGCAAGGCGATGCCGTTTCAGCATGAACTGTTCGCCGGCGTCATTAAACAGCCTGGCGCCTTCGCCGCGCACCGCCTCCGATATGAGAGCAAGGGGATTTTCCGGTGTTTCGAGCGCGGTTGGGTGAAACTGCACGAACTCCATGTCAGCGAGTCTGGCGCCTGCGCGGTGCGCGATTGCGAACCCATCCCCCGTAGCGACATCAGGATTCGTGGTATATCGGAAAACCTGACCACATCCGCCGGTAGCGAGAACGGTTGCGTCGGCGATGATTTCCGTCGCTCGGCCCGCGACACTTACGCGCGCACCGCAGCAGATGCCTCCCACGACGATGAGGTCCAGCGCGCGAGCCAGCTCCAGCACGCGCACACGAGCACTCCCGCGCACACGCTCAATGAGCGTTCGGGCGACTTCAGCACCGGTCTGGTCGCCATGCGCATGAACGATACGGTTCTGGGAATGGGCAGCCTCGCGTCCGAGCTTGAAGTCTCCGCTGGGCTCCAGGTCGAAGTCAGCGCCAGCTGCGTGCAGCTCTCGCACACGAGCCGGCCCTTCCTTCACCAGCACCTCGACCGCTTCGGCGTCACACAGCGCAGCGCCCGCGGCCAGTGTGTCCCGCCGGTGCAGTTCCGGCGAGTCTCCCGCGCCGAGTGCAGCCGCAATTCCGCCTTGCGCATACGCAGTTGCACTGTCGAAAAGCGATCGCTTGGTCATCATGATGACATCGCTATGCTCGGCGGCACGCCACGCCGTGTGCAGGCCGGCTACGCCGCTACCAATGACGAGGAAGCGCGTGCGGATTCGATCTATCATTGCCGTGGAATCAAGCCGCGGTGTGGTGAGAATCAAGGGAGAGAGCGAGCGGCGGCGAGCACGTATGTCTGGCGTTGGGGTTTTCAGGCGCGCGTAAGACTGAGAGTGCAGGTGGTGCTTGACGGAATTTCGCGACAACGTTACAATGGCAGTTGAGAATCATTCTCAACTAGCATTGCGCGAGAAGGCGTTCAGCCACACCGACTCGGGATCTATTCCCTGGCTTTCCCCCTGATGGAACTCACATGACCTGCATGCGCGCTTATCGCCTTTTCCTTCCGTTGCTGATCGTCGCCGCACCCGGTGTGGGCGCACAGGAAGCCCCTCCTACGGGCAGCGTCGAGGGCAGGGTGTTCGCTGGCGATACCACGAGGCGCCTCAGCGGAGCAGCTGTCTTCGTAACAGGAACTCGTCAAGGCGCCATTACCGACTCGGCCGGCGGCTTTCGCATTGAGGGTGTGCCAAATGGCCGCCGCGAAGTCGAGGCTCGGCAGCATGGGAAAGCCCCCAGCCGAGTGATTGTTACTGTGAGGAAAGGCGAGATAGTGACGGTCAACTTTGTCCTCATGCCAGCTGTTGTAACCCTGGCGCGCGTCGAGGTTATCGGCAGCGCGGCGGATGCTCTCGCGCGGCTGCCTGGCGCCGCGTCCATCATCACACCCAGGACATTGTCGGCCCAACAGCCGCTTTCTGCCAACGAGGCACTGCGTACGGTGCTGGGCGTGCACGTTCAGGAGGAGGAAGGAGCCGGGCTCCGCGCCAACATTGGAATTCGCGGCCTGGATCCCGACCGCAGCCGCACGGTGCTCGTGCTCGAGGACGGCGTACCTGTAGCGTTGGCACCCTACGGCGAGCCGGAAATGTACTACTCGCCGCCAATCGACCGCATGGAACGTGTTGAGGTAATCAAGGGGAGCGGCTCGATCCTCTTCGGTCCTCAAACGGTAGGCGGTGTCGTGAACTACGTGACCGCCGACGCCCCCGCTGCGCCGTCGGGGATGCTTCAGGCTCAAGCGGGCACGGGTGACTCCAGGCTCCTCAAGGCCGGCTATGGCGGCACGTGGGGGGCGGTGCGCGGCTCCGTCGGCGCGTTTCAGAGGCGCGCGAACGACCTGAATGGACTTCGCTTTCGTGTTACCGATGCCACCGGAAAGGTTGGCTTCCGAACAGGGATGGGGAATCTTGGCGTCAAGCTCAGCGTGTATGATGAGGAGTCCAACGCCACTTACGTCGGGCTCACGGACTCGATCTTTCGCGCCTCGCCTTACGTGCATCCTGCGCCGGCCGATCGCCTCGACCTCCGTCGCGTAGCTGTAACAGCCTCGCATGAGGTCGGAATAGGATCCACAACCCTTCTTCGGACGAGCTTGTACGGCTACGAGACGACGCGGAACTGGAGCAGACGCGACTACGCTTACTCACGGAGCGGGAATAACTACGAGTTCGGAAGCACTGCCGGAAGCAGGAACCGGTCTTTTGACGTCGTGGGGCTGGAGCCTCGACTGCACTCCAGCTGGAGTGTCGGCGGGGTGCGGAGCGACGTCGATGCTGGAGTTCGCCTGCACTATGAGCGCGCTCGGGACAAGCACATAAACGGACCGGCCAACAGCCCGCCAACCGAAGTGAGGGACGACGAAGTACGCACTGGGCGCGCACTCGCGGCGTTCGTGCAAAATCGGTTCTTCGTCACGCCGGCCTTGCACTTCACCCCTGGATTGCGCTTCGAGCGTTTCGAGTTCGACCGCAATATCCTTCGAATGCGCGTGGCCCGGAGCGATGGAGTTACGACGACCCGGCTCCCCGAGGATGTTGACATTCGGAGCAGAGACGCGGTAAGCGAGGTGATTCCGGGGCTGGGCGCGGCCTGGACGCCGAGCGCGTCTGCGTCGGTGTTCGCGGGGGTGCATCGCGGGTTCGCTCCTCCCCGGACCAAGGATGCGCTCGTATACGGGAATCACACCCTTACGGCAGACGAACATGTCCCCGACCCGGTGTCGCTCGACCTGGACGCCGAGCGAAGCTGGAACTATGAGCTCGGAACTCGGCTTAGCCCCAGCCGGTTCCTTTCAATCGAAGCGACGGCCTTCTTTCTCGACTTCTCGAACCAGATTGTCACGGCGTCGCTCTCTTCCGGCGCGACGGTGCAAGGTAGCTTCGCCAACCAGGGGGCGACTCACCACAGAGGCCTGGAAGCGGGCATCACGTTTGACGCGGGAAAGTTCCTGAACCAATCGTACTCTCTGTCGGCGACAGTTGGTTACACATTTGTGGACGCGCGATTCTCGAAGTCACGACGCCTGCTCGGTGCGAGCGGCGACACCGTCGATATCGAAGGCAACCGGTTGCCATACGCTCCGCGTCACCGAAGCAGCGGCGCTGTAACCTTCGAGCACCCGGGGGGAGCTATAGTGCGAGTGGATGGGACCTACGTCAGCGAACAGTTCGCGGACAATTTCGAGACACTCGCCGGGTCGGCAAACGGCCGGGTAGGCTTGATACCAGCCTATCGCATTTTTGACGCGAGCGCCCGATTCCCTGTTCCCGGAATCAGCAGACTCAGCCTGACAGCCAGCGTCAAAAACGTCCTGGGCGCGACTTACATTGCGTCCCGTCGCCCCGAAGGCATCAAGCCGGGGCTGCCACGGTTAGCCAACGTCGGGGTGATCTGGGGACGATGACCGCCGCTCGTCAAGGGATCCGCGGCGGCTGCCTCAGCAGGGCGCTGAGGGTTTGCTTCACTGCCTCGGGGCCCGCCCCATCCACCACGAGCGATGAGACGAGCTCCAGAGTCTGCGCTTGCTGCGCTTCCAGCTCCGTCAAGCGCGCACGCAGCATGCGGATGTGATGAAACAGTGACAGAAGTGCGCCAGCGGATACCGCGATTCCAGCGAGAAAAAGTACACCTAGCGGCATCTAGTGGCCCAAATCCGAAATAAGGTACTGAGTCAATTACGGCCGGAGGCGGGAAAGCATGCCGACGTCCGCCGTTGTCCCGCCAATCACGCAAACCTGCACGTTCTGACCACGGCACGCGTTCGACAGACCCTGCGCCTGCGCCTTGGCGATCTCCAATTGCAGAAGCGCCGGGTTTGCCGCATAGCTTTGCGCCTCGAGTCGTTTGGCTTCCGCCTCCGCCTGCGCGCGCATAACGCGTCCACGCGCGTTCATGCTGTCGATTGCAAGCTGTTTCTGCGCTGAGTCGAGCACCTGCGCCTGTGCGGCCGCCGAGATGCGGCGTTGCTCGATGACCTCCGGCGCCTTGATGTCGCGCACGAAAACGTTCGTGATGACAGCGCGATTCCCTATCTTGCGCTGAATGTGATACCGGACGCTGTCGGAGAGAGCAGCCCGGTTCTGAAAGACCTCCGCAATTGTCCACTGCGAAAGAGCATTGCGGTAACCCTCCCGGATGGCGTTCACAATCTCGGCTTCGGCCGACTCCGGGGTGCGCTTCTCCTCGAAGACCTTGACGATGGTTCCGGGATCGTACCGGTAGGTTATGGCTACATCGCCTTCAACCGTGATAGGATCGCGCGTCTGAGCGCTGATCACTTCCTTCCCGGATCGTCCGTTCACTTCGGCGGTGGACGGATAGTTCTTTTCCGTCATGGTAAAGCATGTCGCGTCCGCCAGCGGAGACCAGTTGAGTCCCGTTCCCATCTTGGAATCGATAACCTTGCCGTATCGTGTCAGCACGCAATGCTGTGTGGAATCAACCGAAGTACAAGCAGTCACCGCGAGCACGATAAGGGGCCATGCTGCACGAGTTCGTTGCATTTTTCCGACCCCGCAAAGTGAATGTGAGTGAGACCTGGTAGCTACAATATATCGAGTTCGGAGCTTCACCGGCTAAACCGCGCACCGTCCGGTGAATTTCAAGCGGGACAACACCCATGAAGGTCGATGCAGCGGTCGTAAGTTCCTGATCACTGAGACTGCGACCGAGACTGACGCTGGCCACTGCTACTGAGACTGACACTGTCACTGTCCCGCCCCTCAATACGGGTGAGTGCCAGTCTCAGTGTCAGTAGCAGTGGCCAGTGCCAGTCTCAGTCTCAGGGACCAGTGATCAGCAACTGATATTGCGTCGCGAAACCGACACTCACTCGTACTTGCCCCCCTGCCCTCCCTGAGTGATTCTTCCCAGCGATGCGCAAGCTCCTCATTCTTGTTGGCATTCTCCTTTTCATTCACGTCACGCTGCTCTTCGTCCGCCCACCGGGCGCCGCGGAAGAGCCCGAAGGAGAGGCGGTTGACGTCGGCATCGTTTTCGACGTTGGAGGACGCGGCGACAAGTCATTCAACGACGGGGCATATCTCGGCGCCGACCGTGCGGTAGAGACGCTGGACGCGCGCGTGCGGTTCATTGAACCCGGAGAGGGCTCCGATCGAGAGGCGGGCTTGCGGCTGCTCGCGGCTGAGGGCATGGACCTCGTCGCCGGCATCGGCTTCATATTCACGGACGACCTGCGCGAGCTCGCTACCGAGTACCCCAGCATCGCGTTCGCCGGCGTCGACTATGCCGTGCAGGTCGGCGATGATGGGAAAATCATTCCGCCACCCGCGAATCTCGCCGCACTCAAGTTTCGGGAGGAGGAGGGGAGCTTTCTCGCTGGAGCTCTCGCCGTGCTCGCTGGCGGATCCAAGAGACTGGGCTTCGTCGGCGGAATGGACATCCCGCTCATCCATAAATTCGAGGCGGGATATCGCGCCGGCGTGAAGCACGTCTGTCCTGATTGCACGGTCATAGCACAGTACGCCGGCGTCACTCCGGAAGCGTTCCGAAATCCTGGAAAGGGGAAGGAGCTCGCTCTCAGCCAGTATCAATCGGGCGTCAATGTCATCTTCCATGCGTCAGGCTCCACCGGGCTTGGAGTTTTCGAGGCGGCGCGCCAGTTGGGCAAGCTCGTAATTGGCGTGGACGCGGACCAGCAGAGCGAAGCGCCGGGTCACGTGCTCACTTCGATGGTGAAAGGTGTCGACGCGGTGACTTACGATGCGATCAAGCGCGTAAAGGAGGGGACGTTCAAGGGCGGGGTGTACTCGTACGGCCTGGCTGAGGGTGGCGTCGGGTACATCTACGACGAGCATAACAAACGTCTCATTCCCGATGCCGTGCGCGCTCGCGTAGAGCAACTCAAACTGGACATTATCGCCGGTCGCATCACGGTGCCGAGTACGAGATGACGACTCATGCACATTAGGCGCCTGCCCGGTGTCGGATATTTCATGTCCTCATGAACGATCCGAAAGCCCCAATGATCCTCATGCGCCGGATCGAGAAGAGCTTCGGTCCCGTGCGCGCCAACCGGAATGCATCGCTGGAAGTTTGCGCCGGCGAGATTCACGCGCTGGTGGGCGAAAACGGCGCGGGCAAATCCACGCTGATGCGCATCTTGGCGGGCCTGTACAAGCCGGACGCGGGAATCGTGGAGGTCAACGGTCAGAATGTGGCCGGCTGGTCTACCGCTGACGCGATTGCCGCGAACGTGGGGATGGTACATCAGCATTTCATGCTTGTGCCTACTCTGACGGTCACCGAGAACGTCGTGTTGGGCCGCGAACCAAAACGTGGATTGGCGATAGATATGGCGCGTGCGCTGCTCGAGGTTCAGGAGCTCGCGCAGCAGTTCGGGCTGGACATTGACGCGCGGAGCTGCGTGCGCGACCTCTCGGTTGGAGTCAGTCAGCGCGTAGAGATTCTGAAGACGCTGTTTCGCGGAGCGCGCATTCTTATTCTGGACGAGCCCACGGCGGTCTTGTCGCCGCCGGAAATTCAGGAGCTCTGGAAGGTGCTCCGACGGCTTCGCGATGGCGGGGGAACGATAATCCTGATCACGCACAAGCTCGACGAGGTCATGGAGGTGTCGGACCAGATCACGGTGATGCGACATGGTGAGACGACGTCTCGCATGAAGACCTCCGAGACTACGCCCGCGGAAATTGCGCGCGCAATGGTGGGACGCGATGTCGTCCTGGAAAGCATCGCGCCAACGCCCCCAGCTGGTGAACTGGGCACTGCGGCACCGCGCGCTCCACTCCTGGAAGTTCAGAATCTGGTCGTCGCGGGCCCCAACCGTTCTCGCGCCGTAGACGGCGTCACTTTTTCCATCCATCCCGGCGAGATCCTCGGCATAGCCGGCGTCGAGGGAAATGGTCAGACCGAACTTATCGAGGCGCTGGCGGGCCTTCGCTCCGTCTCGTCGGGAACGATCATCCTGGGCTCACGCGACGTCACCCTGACAAGTGTGCGCGAGCGATCGGCTGCGGGGCTGGCACACATTCCAGAAGACCGGCAGCGCCGGGGCCTGGTGCTCGACTATTCCGTTGGCGACAACCTCATTCTTGGCGACCAACACGAGTTCACGCGTGGCGCCCAGCTGGATCGGCAACGAATCGCATCCAACGCAAACACGAAGATCCAGCATTTCGATGTTCGCCCAGCTGACTCCATGCTTCCCGTGCGCGCACTCTCGGGAGGGAACCAGCAGAAGGTGGTGATCGCACGAGAGATGAGCGGAGGATTTTCCGTGCTGCTCGCGTCCCAGCCCACTCGCGGCGTTGATGTCGGCGCGATCGAGTTCATCCACGCCCAGCTGCGAGAGGCGAGAACGCAGGACAAAGCTGTGCTCCTGGTTTCGGCGGAGCTCAGTGAAATTCTGGCGCTTTCGGACCGGGTCGCCGTGATGTACGGTGGACGGATCGTCTCCATCGTGCCGCGTGCCGACGCGAGCAAGGAGTTTCTCGGCCCGCTAATGACTGGAGCGTCCGCGGCGTGAGCTCTGCCACCGAAGTGGCGAGCCCCGAATCGGTGTCTCCGGTGCGCGCGGGCCGATGGCGTACGCGGGTCGAGGAGGCGATTCTACCACCTCTCATTGCGCTGCTCATCGCCCTCGTCGCCGGCGACATTCTGATTCTGAGCTTCGGGCAGTCGCCTGGCTCCGTGTATCGCATGCTCCTCGAGGGGACATGGGGAAACGCATACGGATTCGGTCAGGTGATCTTCAAGGCGACAACTCTGATTTTCACCGGCCTTGCTGTTTCGCTGGGACTGCGCGCCGGCCTGTTCAATATCGGCGCGGAAGGACAGCTTGCGGCGGGCGGATTCGCGGCGGCGTTGGCGGGATTGCTGCTCCCTGGGGCTACGCCTACGCTAATAGCGGTACCTCTTGCGGTGCTGGCCGCCGCGCTGGCAGGAGGCGCGGTGGGGTGGGTGCCTGGCGTGCTCAAGGCGAGGTTCGGCGCGCACGAGGTGATCGTCACGATCATGCTCAACTTCATCGTCCTGGCGCTGCTGAATTACGTCGTCGCCGCGCATCTGCACGTGTCGGAAACGCTCCATACGCCAGAGATGCGTGCAGGCGCAGTACCGCGATTCTCGAGCTTCCTGGAAGCATTTCACGGTTCCGCCGCCAACATCACCTTTCTTTTCGCGCTCGTTCTTGCCGGCATCGTCGCCTGGTTTCTCTTTCGCACACGCGGCGGCTACGACCTGCGCGCAACCGGTTTACAGCCGGACGCGGCGGAGTACGGAGGCATTCGGGTCGGCGGCGTCTGGATTCGAACGCTGGCGCTTTCGGGGGCGCTCGCCGGCCTGGGCGGAATCAACTACGTGCTCGGGTACAAGCACTACTACGAAGAGGGTTTCGGCGCCGGCGCCGGATTTCTTGGAATAGCTGTCGCGCTGGTTGGACGAAATCACCCCGTGGGAGTAGTTCTCGCCGCACTCTTTTTCGCGACTCTCAGTCAGGGCGGACTCGCAATACACGCACTGGTCCCCAAGCAGATGGTCGAGGTGCTGCAGGGACTCGTGATTCTGGCGGTAGCGGCGGCCGTTCCCGAGGTGCGACGCGTGCTGCGCATGCGTCCGGGGATAGCTGCCGCATGAGGTTCGTGGATTTTCTCGCCCAGGTAATTCGCATAGCCATTCCATACCTGTTCGCGGCTGCCGGCGGCGTCATGGCGGAGAAGGCCGGTGTGGTGAGTCTGGCACTCGAGGGCTTCATGCTGAGCGGCGCGTTCGCTGCGGTACTCGGCAGCTTCTACAGTGGAAGTCCGTGGATCGGCTTGCTCTGCGGAATTGTTGCCGGACTGCTTTTCGGCCTGGTGCACGCTGTGGCGTCGATAAGATATCGCGCCGATCAGATCGTCGTCGGCATCGCGATAAATCTTCTGGTCATCGGCATCACTCGATTCTTCCTGCGTCTAGCGTTCGACAGCTCGTCGAACTCCCCGCGCGTAGCGGGATTCTCGGAACCAGCTCAGGGAAACATTTTTCTCGCGTCGCTGTCCAATCCCCTCGTCTGGGCTGGCCTGCTCAGCGTCCCTCTTCTCACGTGGGTCATGTACCGAACGCCTTTCGGCCTGCGCATTCGTGCTGTCGGTGAACACCCCGAGGCCGCGGAAACGCTCGGAATCCGGGTGCCTCGTGTTCGCTACGGCGCAGTGGCGCTCTCTGGAATGCTTGCGGCGATGGGTGGCGTTTACCTGGCCCTGGACCAGCACCAGTTCACGGACGGAATGACGGCAGGGCGTGGTTTCATCGCGCTTGCGGCAATCATCTTCGGGCGGTGGGACCCAGCTCGCGCGGGCATCGCATGTCTTCTCTTCGCTGCCGCGGAGACGCTGCAGATCCAGCTGCAGGGGACTCAGGCGATCCCTTCGCAGTTCGTGCAGATGATCCCCTACGTCCTGACGATTGTGGCGCTTGCCGGCGTGGTCAAGCGCTCGGTCCCCCCCGCCGCACTCGGCAGGAGCGCGGACTAGCCAACGGTGGGGATGATGGACATCGCACTTCGGGTGCTCGGCTTCGCCGCCATTGCCGGCGTGATGTGGTACGTGCTTCGGCCCGTCCCCGCATCGCTCAAAGTCCTGATGCTCACAGCGTTCATGGACATGGTGGGGCTGCTGATGGTGATGCCCCTCCTGCCGTTCTACGCCAAGGACCTGGGCGCGAGCGGGTTCACAATGACGCTGATCGTTTCGTCATTCTCCGCGGCTCAGCTTCTCAGCGCACCGTTGTGGGGGAGGGTGTCCGACAAGTACGGACGGCGCCCAGCGCTCATAATTGGACTCGCGGCGTCGGCGGTGTCGTACGTGGTGTTCGCATTCGCGGACTCGCTCTGGCTGCTGCTCGTGTCTCGCATCATCCAGGGTGCGGGCGGCGGGACTGTTGGCGTCATCCAGGCATACGTGTCGGATGCCATGGAGCCGAAGAAGCGCGCGCAGGGGCTCGGGTGGCTGTCGGCGGCTACGAACGTCGGCGTGATGATCGGACCGGTGCTGGGATCGGAAACCTCGCGATTCGGAAGGCCAGCTCCAGGGTTGATAGCCGCGGCGCTCTGCGTCCTCAACATCGTGTTCGTGTGGTACTATCTCATAGAATCACACGGTACCGAGGCGCGCAGGAAAGCCAAGACCGCGCGCCCCACGCGCGACGCGATCTCCAGGATTCTCTTCCATCCGGCCGATCCCGCGACACGACTCATCTGGATATACGCTATTTCCATTGGCGCCTTTTACGGCGTGACGGCTTCGGGCATTCTGACTTTCTTCCTCGACGAGCGTTACAAGGTTACTCCGCAGACGATCGGCTACTTCTTCGCATACATCGGCGTACTGAACGTGGTGTTTCGCGTCGCACTGCTAGGGAAGGTCATCGAGAAGTTCGGTGAAGGAAAGACGGCAAGGCTTGGAATTGCACTGCTCGCGCTCGGATTGTTCGCGATCCCGCTGACCAACTCCATCCCGCTGCTTGCCCTCGCCGCTGGGCTCCTCCCGCTTGGCGCAACTCTCACCTTCCCGGCGGTGACGGCACTTCTCTCCCAGGTGATAGGCGAGCACGAGCGCGGTCTGTACATGGGATTGCAACAGACATTCGGCGGTATAGTGCGCGTCGTCTACCCGTTATGGGCGGGTTTCGCGTGGGACAAGTTCGCGACCGTGGTTCCCTTCTGGACATCGGCCGGACTAGTGGCCGCGATGTTCTTTTTGGCTGTAGGGCTGGAGGCTTATCAGCATCCGAGGACGGGAGAGCATCCGGTTATACCGGAAGTGTAAGTGTCGAAGGATCGGCACCGAGGCTATGACCCCGCCAATGAACGTGCGCGAAGCAGTTCCAATCCAGAATCCAATTCTTGAGCGACGCTGCATCGCACTTTAGTTTCGTGTCCGTTCATACGCCCCCCGATTCCCCTCCCCTTCCGGGATCATCGCAATGCTGAGCATCCGCAATCTCGTCAAGGTGTATCCTGGCCCGGTGCCGGCCCTCCAGGGCGTCTCTCTCGACGTCGCCACCGGGATGTTCGGGCTGCTCGGACCCAACGGCGCCGGGAAGAGCACCATGATGAAGATCGTAGCCGGTGTCCTCGAGCCGACGTCGGGTGACGTGATGCTCGACGGCGAGAACGTAACCGCTCACCCGGAGCGCCTCTGGCCAATTCTCGGCTATCTGCCCCAGGACTTTGGATTTTATCCGCACCTGACTGGCGAGGCGATGCTCAAATACCTGCTCGAGCTCAAGGGCGTTACGGCTCCCCAGGGGATGAAGCGCCTTGTCGCTGATCTGCTCGAACGCGTCAACCTGAGTCCGGCCGCCAAGCGAAAGGTCAAGGACTACTCCGGCGGCATGCGGCAGCGCTTAGGCATCGCGCAGGCAATCGCTGGCGACCCCAAGCTGCTTATCGTCGACGAGCCCACCGCCGGCCTCGACCCCGAGGAGCGGCACCGGTTCTATCGCCTCCTGGCCGAGCTAGCGGAACGGCGAACCGTAATCCTCTCGACTCACATCGTCGAGGATGTGGCGGTGCTCTGCCCGCGTTTCGCCGTGTTCCGGCAGGGCCAGATCGTCACCATCACATCGCCGAGCGCAGCTCGCCGGAGCATCGAGGGCATGATCTTCGAGGGCGCGGTAAGCGGTCCCGAGCTTGATGAACTGAGAAAGACCCGGCGGGTGACTCAGGCATACCTTGTCGAAGGCAGAAATCACGTGAGGATCTATCAGCCCGATGGGATCGCGCCCCCAGGACTCGCGCCTGATGATCCAACGCTCGAGGACGCCTACCTTGTGGCCATGCAAGGTGAAATCGGCACATGGCGCGCGGCATGAGTCTCCGCCGATTCCTCCTCGTCGTAAGGGAGGAGCTGGTCTACAATCTCAAGCGGCCGAGCTTCTGGATCATGCTGCTACTGGTCGGGCTGCTCGTCTGGGGTTTCAGCAACGGGAACGTTCGAGTTGGCCTCGCCTCCGGCGACAGCTCAGTGGGGGGCAAGAAGGCGTATCTCACGTCCGAGTTCGCCTTGACGCAGGTGGTCTGCCTGGTCTCGTTCATCCTCTTCTCGTTCTTCGCAGCGGTCGCGGCCGGCCTCGCGGTGATTCGCGACCTCGAGTGGAAGGCCGGGGAAATCCTCCACGCAACCCCGCTCACCGCAGCTGAGTATGTCTGGGGAAAGTTCATCGGTGTGTTGGCGACGTTCGTGATCGGGCTCGCGCTAACACTCGGCCTCATGATCCTGTTCTTCCAGCTACTGCCTAACAGCGATATGCTGGAGACCCGCGGACAGTTCGCGCTCCGAAACTACATTGTCCCGCTGATCATGATGGGACTTCCTATCGTGGTGTTCGCCTGCGGAACGTCGTTCGGCGTGGGCACGAGGACCCGTCGCCCCATCCTGGTGTTCGTGCTCCCGATCATTCTGCTGCTCGTGTGCGGGTTCTTCCTGTGGAGCTGGACGCCTACGTGGCTCGACCCGCGGGTGGACCGGGCCCTCATGCTGATCGATCCCTCCGGGTTCCGCTGGCTACTGCAGACCTGGTTCAAGATCGATCGTGGCGTCGACTTCTATAACACGCAGCCGGTCACCTGGGACACCGGCTTTGTACTGAGCCGGATCGGTATCGTGCTCGTGGGCCTCGTTTCGACCGGACTCGCCGCACGGCACTTCCGGCGCACGCTCAGGTCGTCAGGCAAGGTGACAACCCGAGCCGCCAAGTCAGAAACACCTCCCACGGCCGATCTGGTCGTTGCGCCGACGACAACAACGCTGGGCTCGCTGGGCATGACGGCTAGTGCGCCGACATTCTGGCGTGGGTTCCGGCTGGTCGCGGGCGCCGAGCTCAAGGAGTTACGTAGCTCGCCTGGTCTTTACCTCTTTGTACCGATCATCGTCTGGCAGACGCTTGGCAATGCGCTCCTCGCAATAGGCGCGTTCGACACGCCACTCCTGCTTACGCCGGGGACGCTCGCGGTGCGGGCGATGGGCTCTCTCATAACGCTCGTGAGCCTGCTGATCGTCTTTTACGCCGTCGAGAGCCTGGAGCGCGAGCGCGCGACGGGATTTTCATCTATCCACGACGCCCTGCCTGTCAGTGCCGGATCCATCCTCGCCGGCAAGGCCGTTGCCCTGGGCGTGGTCACGCTTTCGGCAATCGGAGCAGTGTTCCTGGGCTCGGCGATCGCCCTGCTCATTCAAGGCCGGGTCGGCCTGGACCCAAGGCCCTTCATCATAGTCTGGGGACTGCTGTTGCTCCCCGGAATCGTGATGTGGACCTGCTTCGTCTTCGCGGCGTACGCCGTTGCCAGGAACCGCTACACCACCTACGGCATTACCTTGGCGGCGTTCGGCGCCACCGTCTACCTCGCATTAACGGATAACCTCAACTGGATCGACAACTGGCCTCTCTGGGGTGCGCTCGAGTGGAGCGACATGAGCGTCTTCGAGTTCGATCGGACGGCGCTGCTGCTCAACCGCCTCTTCGTGCTGTCGCTCGCGGTCGTGTTTCTGCGGTTTGCCATTCGGCACTTCCCGCGGCGCGACGGCGACTCCATCAGCGTGCTGCACGCGCTGCGTCCGGCCGAGCTGTTTCGATCGTTGTGGCAGTCGATACCCTGGCTCGCTGTCCCGATCCTGCTCGCCGCCGCAATCTTGCACCAGATCAGCATCGGTCCGAACGGTGACCGCGCGGAGAAAAAGGCCAAGGACTACTGGAGGAAAAATCTCGCCACATGGACTGACGCGCCGCTTCCCGCGCTTGCTGATGCCGAAGTTGACGTTGCGATCGATCCCGCTCGTCGGGCCTGGCGCGTGAAAGGGCAGTATCTGCTGGTCAACAAGCAGAACGTGACACTTCGGGAGATCCCGCTCACCGTGGGCCATTGGGACGAGATGAAGTGGGAGGTGAACGGCGCCTCCGCGAAGCCGGATACCGCGTCGCATCTCTTCGTCTTCACCCCGTCCGTGGCACTCGCCCCCGGGGACAGCCTTCGGATAGGGTTCAGCTATTCCGGCGTCGAGCGCGGGTCAACCCGTGCCGGCGGCGGCGCCAGCGAGTTCATCGTGCCTTCGGGTGTCGTCATGACGTCGTTCGGTCCCCGATGGTTCCCGATGGTGGGCTACGACGAGGCAATCGGTGTGGAGGACGAAAACCGGGCCGAGCCGAAGCAGTACGCCAAGGATTTCTATGAGGGCACAACGCCGCCGGCCTTCGGGAGCCAGCTCCCGATGACGGTGCGAATGACGATCACGACCCCGGCCGACTTCACCGCGAACGGTGTAGGCGAGAAGATTTCAGAAGAGATCAGGAACGGGCTTAAGATCACCACCTGGAAGACCGACCACCCGGTGATGGCGTTCAACGTCGTAGCGGGACGGTTCTCCGTGAAGACGGGTCAGGGAACCGCTCTGTATTACAGTGCCGCTCATTCCTACAACACCACCGAGATGATCGGTGCGCTGGACGCCGCACGAAAGCATTTTGGCGATTGGTTCGCGCCCTACCCGTGGAAAGTTCTCAAGGTGAGCGAATTCCCCGCACTCGCCGGCTACGCACAGGGTTTTCCGACCAACATCAGCTTCTCTGAACAGATCGGCTTCCTGACCAAGAGCGAACCAAAGACGAACCTGGCGTTTCTCGTCACCGCGCACGAGACCGCCCACCAATGGTGGGGCAACATGCTCCAACCAGGCAGAGGACCGAGCGGCAACATTCTGAGCGAAGGCATGTCGCATTTCGCGACCGCGCTCCTGCTCGCTCGCGTCAAGGGAGATCTACCGGGCATGGAATTCCGCAAGCGAATCGAATCGCGTTATGCGGATAACCGGCAGAGCGACGCCGAGCGATCGCTGGCGAGGACCGACGGATCCCACGACGGCGACGAGACCGTGATGTACGACAAGGGAGGTTTCGTCTTCTGGATGCTCTGGGATCTCATGGGCGCGGACCGGAACTTCGCCGGCCTCCGGCAATTCATCACGGACCATCAGAACAATCCGGACCACGCGGTTCTGCACGACTTCAAAGTTCACATGCGACGGTATGCAACCGATGTGGGCTCGTACGACCAGTTCGTCAACCAGTGGCTCGACTCGGTCGTCGTCCCGGAGTATCGGATCTCCGAAGCGAGGTCGGTGAAGACGGCCGGCGGTTGGAAGACGTCCGTGCGCGTCACGAATATCGGGACCGGCATCATGCCGATCGAGGTCGCGGCTGTCATCGGCGACCGGCCGCTCGACCCGACCGAGAAACCAAAGGCGGCGTACAGGGCTGCGAAGGCGACTATCGTCCTTGGGAGCAAGGAGTGGAAAGCTGTCACGATCGAGTCGAGTTTCAAGCCAGACCGTGTCGTAGTCGACCCCGATGTGCGGGTGCTTCAGCTCAGGCGAGCGGCCGCGGAGCTCAAGCTGTGAAGAGTCTGCGAGCTCTCGCTGGGAGAAAAGACTTCAGCTCTCCATTGCTCCCATAACACGCTGCATGTTCTCCGGTGAGAAGAATTCGGGGATTGGTACAGTGCCGGCGATGGTTCCGATGAAGCGGCCGGACTGCTCCTCATTATTACGCAACGCAGCGAAGAGGCGCTGCATCTCTGGCGGCGGGGGCTCGAGTTTGGCCAGGTCACACGTCATCTGATACAGAGGCATGGCCGCCTCGTTGCGCCTATGTTCATACGCTCCGAATGCCTCGTCGGCCGAGAGGCGTCCCGCAAACGTCTCGTCGATTGCCTCCGCGAGCAATTCGGAGTCACGGAACGCATCGGTAATCCCCTCCGCCGTTATCGGGCTCTTGTGGTAGCTGGCGTCCCCCACGAGCGCCCATCCGGGCCCGTAAGGCCGACGGAAAAAGCCGCGCAAACCGGCGCTGCCGCGAAACTTCTCGGCGCGGGATCCTGCACGAACACGATCTGCGAGTCCTGGAACCATATCCAGCGCATGCATGAAGTGTCCTTCGATGTCGGATCGAACCTCGTGGAAGGCAGCCTCGGGCCAGTAGACGATTGTCAACGTCAACCCGTCGTTGGTGGGAGCGGCGATAAGCATGCGCTCCGGCCGTGGGTACAGTTCCGCTGTTTGGATCGACACATCGCTCCAATACGTGTAATAGGCGCAGCTGGATGCCGCTTGCTCATTATACGCGGGAGCGCCAACCATTCGCGCAATCACCGAGCGCAGGCCATCGGCACCGACCACGATGCGCGCCTCCTCTCGCACCAGGTTGCCGCCCTGCGACCGGCCACGAATTCCTGTCACGCGCTCGCCGTCGGTGACGAGCTCCTCGACTGAAAAGTGTTCCCGCACGTTGCAGCCGGCGTCGACTGCGGCATCAAGCAGGATCTTGTCGAGGATCAACCTACGCGGCGCGTACCCGGCCGTGATGCCGTCGGAGGGTGGCGGGGATCCGTTGAGGGCGAAGGGTCCAACGTCGAAAATCTGACGCTCGATAGGGGGGCAACCTGATGCTACGACCTTGTTGAGAAGGCCCCAGCGGTGCAGGCTGGCGACGCCGGGCTGGTGTATATAGTGAGTCGACAAGGTGTCGCTGGGAAAGGCGGCCTTGTCGAGAAGCAGGACGCGGTAACCCTTTCTGGCAAGCAGCATCGCCGTGGGTGAGCCTGC
Organism: Gemmatimonadaceae bacterium; assembly: GCA_014379205.1. Lineage (GTDB taxonomy): Bacteria > Gemmatimonadota > Gemmatimonadetes > Gemmatimonadales > Gemmatimonadaceae > JACMME01. The sequence continues at coordinate 8,002 of JACMME010000192.1, read as the reverse complement.
GCAACGGGCGCCTACAACGATGGCATCGTACATGTCTTCCTCCTGTGTCGTAGAGGACCAGGAAAAAATGCCGCAGCGCCTGGCACTTGCACACCAACACTCGCGGAGTCAACGACAAGTCGGCCTGGTTCAGGACAGCTGCCACTCATGAGATGACCTGAACTGCTGAGAGTGACGCCCCCCATCGACGCTGGTGTACCGAATGCGGTCCGGACATACTCGCTGCGAAAGCTTGCGGTAGCAAGTCGCAGAGAGTGGCGCTCGCAACCTCCAACGGGACTGAAAGCGATCTACGCTGTGATACCTCGGCGACAGAGGCGCTACCGGAACACCTATCCGGTCGAAGGGCTCTGGTTATCCGTTTTCGCTTCGACAATCAGCCTCGCACCACGCTGATATGTGAAGTAGGCGTATCCCCACTGCAGCAGCACGCTGAGCCGGTTCCGAAAGCCCACCAGATACATGATGTGAACACCGAGCCACATCACCCACGCGAGGCGGCCCGCGAAGTGCACGCTCCCGAACTCCGCTATGGCTCGTGAGCGCCCAATCGTGGCGAGATTCCCCTTGTTGACGTAGCGAAAGTTCCGGCGCGGCTTTCCCTCGATCGTACGAGCGATATTCTTCGCGGCGGTCCTACCCTCCTGATTTGCCGCGGGCGCCACACCGGGAACAAGCTTGCCGTCCTGAACGACGGCCGCCATGTCGCCGACAACGAACACCTCAGGGTGATTCGGCACCGAGAGATCCGGCTCGACTTCCACTCGCCCCGCACGATCGAGAGGTGCGTCGAGCCAGCTTCCCAGGGGCGACGAGACATTTCCTGCCGCCCAGAAGACCGTGCGGGTTGCGATCCGATCGTCGCCGATGAAGACAGCATCCTGCTCAACTCGTGTGACCAGCGCATTGGTCCGAACTTCCACTCCCAACTCAGCAAGATCTCGCGCCGCACGAAGCGACAGCTCTTGGGGAAATGACACCAGAATCCCTGGCCCGCCCTCGAGAAGAATGACGCGGGTCTGGCGAGTATCGATGCGCCGGAAATCGCTTCTCAGAGCGCCTCGCGCTATTTCGGGGAGCATTCCTGCCAGCTCAACGCCGGTGGGTCCGCCGCCAATCACCACGAACGTCTGCCATGCAGCGCGCGCGGCTGCATCCTCGCATTTCTCGGCTTCCTCGAACGCCATGAGAAATCGCTGCCGCATGTTGAGTGCGTCCGTAATGCTCTTGAGACCCGGCGCATCGGCCTCCCATTCGTCATGCCCGAAATACGCGTGCCTGGATCCTGTTGCAACGATGAGAAAATCGTAGGGAACCTCGACGTCGCCATCCAGAAGTACAATGCGCCGAACGATGTCCACGCTGTGCACCTCGGCCATTACCACGCGCGTGTTGCGCTGTTTCCGGAGTATCCAGCGGATCGGCGCCGTAATGTCGGTGGGAGCGAGCATGGCGGTCGCCACCTGGTACAACAATGGCTGGAAAATATGATGATTGGTTCGGTCAACGAGCGTCACTTCGACCGGCACGGATCTCAGAGTACGAGCCGCGGTCAACCCCGCGAAGCCTCCACCGAGAATGACCACCCTGAGAAGGCGCCGTCCTCCCGCGCTCTCAGCCATTCGCGATCAGCCTGCTCTCCCCCCACCGAGCCGCCAGCGTGATCCCAAGCGTCAGCAGAATGAGAAGCACGCTGTAGCCAGCCGCCGCCCCAAATGCGAGATCGCGGAGCTGCGCCAGAATCTCGATGGAAATGGGACGGTTTGCGTGCGTGTACAGCACGACGCTGGCAACGAACTCCCCCACCGCCGTCACAGCCGCCAGCATTGCTCCCGCCACCAGGCCCGGCCGAGCCGCCGGAAGAATCACGCGCCACATGGTGAGCCACCACGACGCGCCAAGCCCCCGTGCGGCATCCTCCAGCGAGGGATCCATTTGCTTGAGAGAGCCTTCCGTCGCCGTAACCACGAGCGGGATGCCGCGAATGAAATAGGCGAGTGGAAGAATCCAGAACGTGCCGACGAGAAGCACGCGGGCCGTGAGCGGATCATTCACCGTAAACGTGGATGCCAGTCCAATCGCTATCGCGGTTGCCGGGATCGCCCATGGGAGCGCGACGAGGATCTCGAGCAGGCGCCGCCCGCGGAAGCGTCTTAGCACTATGAGATACGCGGCGACAAAACAGATTATGACGTTCGCCAGCGTCGACAACATCGCCATGGAAACGCTGTTACGGATGGGTGTCCAGAGCTGGCTCTCGGTGGCAAGACGCCGGAAGTTGTCCAGCGTGTACGCGGGCGGGAGAATCTGTGTGGTCCACGTCCCGTCACGCGCGAAGGAAATGAGAATCACCATCGCGTGCGGCAGTATCAGCACCGCGACGAACAGCAGTGCAAGCGGAAAGCTCAGATAGCGCGCAATGCGCGAGCGCACGACCACACGCGTCGCGCGTCCCTTACCCGACATCGCGTACGTGCGTCGCGTCTCGAACCAGCGAAATAGTGCGAGGGCAAGCACCGCGCTCACGGCGAGCACGGTCGTCTCCACGTAGGCCATGCCCATCGCGCCGCTGGTTTTGGATGCGACGATCTGAGTCGACAGCACGCGTAGTCCGCCTCCAAATATAAACGGCGCTGAAAAGGAGCCGAGCGAGTTCATGAAGACCAGCAGCATCGCGCCCGCGATGGATGGCGTGAGGAGTGGGAGCGTGATTCGCCAGAGTCTGGTGCCGCGTGTCGCGCCGAGCCCGGAAGCTGCTTCGTCCAGTGTTGTGTCGAAGCGCTCGAGGCCGGCAGAGACGAACAGAAATACGAAGACGTACATCGTGTAGGCGTGGACGAAGATGATCGCCCACGCGCCCGTCAGACTCCACGGCGCCTGCTCCAGCCCGAGCACCTCTTGCACCGTCCGCGTGACGACACCGCTCTCTCCATACAGGAAAAGAAATGCGACAACTCCAACCAGCGGTGGAAGCGCGGCTGGAAGTGTGGCTATCGCGCTCAGAATTCTGCGGCCGCGAAACTCGAAACGGGACAGCAGGAATGCGAGCGGTATGCCGATCGCCGTCGCGGCAATCACGGAGCCCACAGAGATGACGAGCGTGGTGATGAGCGCCTCGCGATCCGCGGGACTGACCGCAAAGGCACGCCAGTTTTCCAGCCCGTTGTCAAAGCTGCCGATTATGACAGCGACATTTGGATAGACGACGGTCCAGATCAACAACGCGAGCACCGGCGCCGCGAGGAGCCATGTACCAAATGCGCGGCGTGGCGGGCGTTGCGGCTCTGGAACGGTACTGGGAAAGCCGGTGACTGAGTGCGGGGTTGGACGAAGGGGGCGAGTTCTCATGGAATGTCTCACACGTCCACCACAGCCACAGGCTCGCGCGTCACGCTCACTCCTACGCGTTCCCCCTCGGCAACTCCGCGATCCGTGCTGTACAACTGCACCTCCACTGCGTCACTCAGCCGCACATGGTAGACAACCAGCCCGGCGGCAAATCGTCGCCCCGTAACAACACCGGGCCAGGCGCTCGCAGCATCCGGTGCCGCAAGCGCGAGTCCCTCCGGCCGCAAAACCGCGAAGACGTCGGGGGATCGCGTGTAGCCAGGAGCGCTCGCCGCGTACTCCCGTTCTCGGTCCGCAATCGTGATCGTGACCCTGTCACCTCGCGCTTCCCTTCCGTCAGAGTTATCCAGTCGCGCCTTCACCAGTGTGGAATGCCCGATAAACTCGGCAACCGCTCGAGATGCCGGCCTATCGTGTAATTCCTCGGGAGTTCCCACCTGAAGGAGCCGTCCCCGCTGGATGAGAGCGACGCGGTCCGCGACAGCGAAGGCGTCGTCCTGATCGTGCGTGACGAAAAGCGCGGTGACACCCAGTCGTTGTAGCGTAGCGCGCAGCTCCTCGCGGGTCGCGCGACGCAACGTGGGATCGAGATTACTCAGCGGCTCATCGAGCAGAAGAACCTTTGGCTCGATGACCAGTGCGCGCGCCAGCGCCACGCGCTGTTGTTCACCGCCCGAGAGTGACTGCACGGGACGGCCGGCTGCTCCTCCCAGGCCGACGTTATTGAGTGCCTGAGCAGCGCGCGCAACACGATCTGTCCGATTCACTCCTCGTGCTTGCAGTCCGAACGCGACGTTCTCTCCCACGCTCATATGAGGAAAGAGCGCATAGTGCTGGAACACCATCCCGAAGTCCCTGCGCGCCGGTGGAAGCGACGTGATGTTCTTGCCGTCGAGCAAAACAGCACCCGCGTCCGGCGCTTCATAACCGGCGACCATGCGGAGGGTCGTTGTCTTTCCGGAACCCGACGCGCCAATGAGCGCCAGTAATTCGCCCGACGCTATTTCGAGCGTCAAATCATCAACGGCGGCCGACGCTCCGAAGCGGCGGCTAAGGTTCTGGAGAGAGAGACGAGTCTGGGGAGTTGGGGATGGGGGATGGGGAGTGGGCACGCGTTCCATCGGTTGACTTGACCGTTCGAAAGTCGGAGTGCCCGGTTTCCCTACTCCCAATCCGCTATCCCCCACTCCCTCACCATCACTTCCCCCTGTACTGATTCCGAATATTCGTGTCCCAGTAGCGCATCCACTCATCCAGATGGGCAGCCAGCACATCCTGGTCGAGAGGCATTGGAACGATCTTTTCCTGCGCTTCTCGAATCCAGGCGGGAAGTGATTCAGCGGGTATGTCAGTCCGAGCTGGAATGCGCGTGAATTGCTCAGCGGCTACCAGGAGCGCTGGAATGGTCGTTACGAACTCGTAGTACGCCTTGGCCTGATCGGTGTGCTTTGCTCCTTTCACGATCGCGATACCTTCGACGAGCAGTGGCGTACCGCTCGTGGGGATCGAATACTTGACCTTGTAGCCGCGTTTCTGCTGGATCTCGATGTCCGGCATGTTGTACAATGTTATAAGCCCTTCCTGTCTGCCGAGCTTCTGGTAGAGAATGGACGGATCCGCGGTGTACTCCTTGGTGCTTGCGTCGAGCTTCCGAAGCCACTCGTAACCCTCCTCCGGCGACCCGGTCTTTCGCATGCTTCTGAGGATCATCGCGCCGAATATGGCGCGCATTGTTCCACTCTCGATCGGATTCCGGATCAGAACCTTTCCTTTCCATTTGGGATCGAGAACATCGTCCCAATCCTTTGGAGCGTCGGCATCGCTCACAGCTTCGCTGTTGTAGGCAATGACCTCGGGAGTCAGGTAAGTACCGAACCAGCGCCCACCCGCATCGCGAGCTTCCGCGGATACTGCGGCCGCCCAGGACGGTTTGAACTGTTCGATGAGATCTTCCCTCCCAGCCCGCGCAAAGATTTCCGCTGGAGCACCGAACCAGACATCCGCCTGTGGGTTTGCCTTCTCCGCGCGCAGGCGATCAAGGATCGCCTGCGATCCCATGTCCACCCACTGGACATCAACCGCCGGATTGGCCTTCTCGAACGCCTCCTCGTAGTGCGCGAGCAACTCCCGTCCGTGCGGCGAATAGACCGTGAGAACCGTGCGACCGTCGGACGACGAGCAAGCGGACAGCGAGAGGAAGAAAAACGCAAGGATTGCACGCGCCGAACTGCAAACTGCGAACTGCGAAGTACGACTGAGGTTGCTCAAGCGATGTGGCGTTTCGTGCCATGGCACCAAGTCACGAACTGTCACAACCGGGCCCCGCGCACCGAGCCTTGCCAACCGTGCTCCGGGAACCGCGCTATGCCAACCGTGCACCGGGCACCAAACACCGCGCACCGAGTTGTTGCCACCCGGCACCGAACACCGAAAACCGGTCACTTCCTCCCCGCGCCAAGCAGATTCACGAATAGCCGCGCCGCACCGGGAACCCCAGCCGGTAGCTGTCGAAAAAATGCAAGCGTCGTGTACACATAGGTGCCCTTTCCGTAGGGCGCTACCAACAACGCGCCGTTGCGTGGCTCCTGTCCGGGATCGTTCAGAGACAGCAGCGGAACATATTGCTCCGCGAATGTGCGCGGCATGTACAGCGATCGCTCCTGAACCCAGCCGCGCCAGTCCGCCTCGGTAATCCGATTCGGGGCGTTGAACAGCGGATGAGCCGGTGCCAATATCGTTAACGGCGCGGTCTCGTCCGTCACACGGTCATGCGGCCGGTTGATGCTGATCGGAAAAGGCATCATTCCGGGCCGCATCATCTCATACTGGCCATACTGGACCACAAGCGTACCGCCAGATGCGGCGAATTCGAGGAGCCGGGCGTTGCTGGTCACCAGGACATCGGACGACTCGTAAGCACGCGGTCCCACCACCACCGTCGTAAATCGCGACAGATCGGTTGCCGCGAGCGACGCTGGCTCGACGACGGTCAGTGCGACGCCCAATTGCCGGAGCGCGGGAGCGACGTTGTCTCCGACACCCGGGATGTACGCGACATTAAGATTTGCTGGGAGTTTTACGTCGGCGGCTTCGACGCGCACCGATGCATCGCGGTACATCGTCTGCGGGCGGATGTGCTCGTACTCTATGGGGATGTAACCAGTGGCGTACTTCTCTCCCGCGCTTTCGGCCGTGGCAGAAATCGTATGCGTACCCGCTGCCACCCGGCCGCGCAGCCTGAACTCCGCCGAGCGCACGGCCCCGAAATTCGGCAGCGTTACGATACGAAATGCGGAGTCCGACGAAATGCCCGCGGGAAGCACGAGGCTTATTCTGACTTCCCGGCTGGATTGGGTCGCCGAACGAAGCTGAACGCGAATTGTGCGATCGATCGGCACATTGGCCGGCATGTACTCGGTCGTGCGGTCGAGCGTGACGGAAATGGCCGGCACCACCGCCACCGGACGCTGCACTTCTCCGCGCACCGGATCGGCAAAGCGGAATACAACGGGTGCAGTCAGAGTGGTCTCGCCACCCTCAAATCCGACGTTGATCACAGCCCGGAGTGCATCAGGATCCAGGTCTGCCGGTTGCCGAGGAATAGGTGGTGCGAACAGGTCTCCTCGCCGGGGCTGCGTGAGCCACCACGGTTGGGTTGTTTGTCCCGGGATGAGTGAAATGGTGTACTCCAGTGAACTGTCAGGGCGAACCAGCATCACGCCGTCCCCGTTTGGCGAGGTGCCATTGGATTTCGCGAGTCTCTCACCGCTGACTCGGATCGGCATTCTTCCACGATTGTAGACTACCACCTTTACGGCCGTCGAATCCCCAACAACGCTGGACGCTCTTTCCGCCGTCGCTTCGACCGCGACGCCGAGTGCGATCTGGAGCGCCTCGTCGGCACGATTGCGCAGTGTCGTCAGCGAAGCCACAGCATCGCCGTTGGTGGTGCCGCACTGTTCCCGTGCGGCACCGTTCGCGTCCAAATTGATAGCTTGTCGAGCGAGTCTGGCAATGGCAGCCAGTGCGGGCGCGCTCTTGCCGGGCTCGAGCAGGTCGAGCCTTCGTTGTGCCTCGGATCTCGCGCTCACGATCGAATCGAAGGCTGCACGCGAAGCCGCGCACCTCATGGCGGGACGAAAGCGCGTCCAAGTCGTATCCAGGCCATCGAACAAGGATCGTTCTGCCTTGGGATCTACGGACTCGTTTGCTCGGGAAGCCTCGCGTAGCACGCGGCCAATCTGTGCCCCCTTTCTCTGCAACACCCCGAATGCCTGGCTCTTGTGCTGACTCCGGCTTTCGGCGGCAATCTCGGCATAGGATCGACCAAGCAGCGGGTTGAACTCGCCGGCATTGTAGCTCAGCGTCGCGCCCTCGGGCCGAAACGACGCAGACCGATAGAACTTGAGCGGCGTCCAGGGAGCTCCGAACTCCTGCTCGCGGAAGCGCGTGGCGTCGCCCGCCAAATCGTATGCTTCGCGCGCCAGCATTCCGGCCACCTGGTGTTGTCCGTGCCCATCGCGCGGGGTCCCCGAAAAAACGGAAACGATAACGTGCGGCTTGAAGTCGCGGACGACCTTGATGACATCACCGAGAACCTCTTCCCTGGGCCAATGCGCGAACGTTTCCTCCGCGCTCCTGGAGAACCCGAAGT
>JACMME010000191.1 GCA_014379205.1 Gemmatimonadaceae bacterium | reverse complement strand
GCGATCCCCTGCTAGCGCTCATCATGATGTTCCTGATGTTTTCGACCGCCGGCATCCCGCCGTTCATCGGCTTCTGGGCGAAGTTCACGATCTTCCAGGCGCTCTGGCTCAGCGGGCACTACTGGCTGATCCTGATCGGCGCCGCCGTGTCCGTGATCGGCGTGTTCTACTACCTGCGCATCGTGAAGCTCATGTATTTCGATGCGCCGGGCGATCTACCGTCGGGCAACGCCGGGAACGTCGGGGTGAGGGCGGTGCTGGCGTTGAACGGTTTGGCCGTTCTCGCGCTCGGAATCGCGCCGAATGCGCTGATTCAGCTGTGCGCACGCGTGATTGGGTAAATCGTTACATCGAGTTTGCAAAGGCAACGCGCATCGATGAGAATGCGCGCCCCTTGAAGAGGGGAACGGTTGCGGGGTGGAGCAGTCTGGCAGCTCGTCGGGCTCATAACCCGAAGGTCGCAGGTTCAAATCCTGCCCCCGCTACCACTTTCTCAGACGCCAACAGCGTCGACGTATGGAGGCCCCCTAAAGCTGCGTGGGCCCCCAAATCCCACTCCGTATAGAGAGAGCCCGCCCTCCCTGCGCCTCGCGCAGGGTAATGCGTCCAGTGACGCGACCCAGCTCTGCCCGCCAGTGCTTTTTCCGGCTCGCGCGCACGCCGCCACTCGTGCTGTGCTTGCCAGGGTCAAAGACTTGGATACTTCTTTGGAAGCCGCGAAGGCGCGCTCGGCACTCACGGGCCTCGTCGCGAGCTTGCGAGAGAAACGCGAGCGCCGAGGGCGCGCCGCATGAAAATTCCCTCGACCTCGTTCGATGTGACCGCCGCAACTGAGACCAACGTGGATACCTTGCGCACCATTCAACCGATAGTTAGTCATTCGGCGTTCTGGCGCATCCGACGCACGCAGGCTTCATTAGGCTTCGCATCTCGATCGGCGAGGGGACCAGGAAAACTCAATCTTGCGTCCGAACGCGTAGTCAGAACGCGGCGAGTCCACTTTCCCGAAAGTATTCTGTCAAAGAGAGAGTTGGAACTGCGAAGGGTGAGCCATCGTCGGTGCGAATCAAGCTGGGTGAAAATGCCCGTTCGGTTACACTTCCGTTCAGCCTCAAACCCTAACAAGACTAGGCGATGAAAAACCCCATCGCGCGCATCGCACTGGCAATTTTGCTGCTCGGAACTCTCGGCTGCTCCGGGTGCCGATCCGTTCCCCCCATGCCGGGTGCAACGCAGGTGGCCGCCTGGCAGAAGGCATACCGCGCGCTCAAGTGCTGGAATCCGCGCGGCCTTTACGACATGCCATCGACGGAACCGTTGCTGTTCGCCATGACGCGGATCTGCCTCAAGGTTCCGGGGCCACAGGATCCGGAAAAGGGGTATCAGACCCTGGTGGCCATCGACGCTGCGCGCAACGAAGTGCGCGCGGTTCGCATGAAGTCGGTGTACAGCGGCGGCGTGCACTACACGGGTTCGGGTGACATCATCTGGTACTCGAGCGGCAATACGGGAGAAGCCGCGCTGACGCAGCGCTATGTCGAGGCATTCACGTTGCGCAAGGCCGAGAACCAGGAAGTATCGCTCGGCCGAATCGAACTGCCTTTTGTCGCAGGTCCAGGCGTCTGGTCCCTCCGGGGTGAGGACTGCAACCTGCTATCGGTGTCCAACTATCTCAAGGACAATCACACACCGAGGCTCTCCGAACATTTTCTGGTCAGCGATTCCGCGCCGTTCACTGGCGCGCGTCGCGTCGAACAGAGGATTCGACCTTTGTTCTGGAATCCCGCCGGGCGTTACTTTGTCGTGCAACGGGAAGCGGCGGTGCAGGACGGGACTGCGGCACCCCGTGCCAGAGCAGATCGCTTCGCCCTGGATTGTGGAGGCCGTGAAGTCCCCATCGAAGCACCACTGAAGGCGCGGCTCTCACAAGTTCAGGATCCCGGGGCACGTTTCCTGCTCTCCAGTCGTGGCGACTTGCTGGTAACGGCGGAACGCAGCGAGATGTCATGGCAGATCCTCGTGTTCCGAGGCGAGGCGGTCGATGTGATCCCGGCGCGCGAGATCTATGGCGACTGTCATGAACTTCCCTGTGAGCCATTTGAACTTCCCCTCGACGCAGTGGCTTGGTCGAAGTCGGGGGAACATTTCATGGTCGACACTTCCTTTAACGAAGTGCGGGTCTACCGGACTTCGGACTTGAAGATCGTCGCAAACTGGAAAATGAAGGATTGGGGCGACTTCCCCGCACATGGATTCCTGAGCGATCGCGCGGCGTTCGAACTCAGCAAGCACAGCCGCATGACTTTTTATGAATGGTGATCGAGCGCCGATGCCGCTTGTCGAAAGCGTCGCCGGTACTTGGCGATGAGTGCCGGATCAAAGCGACCGTGCCGATCACGCGGGATTGACCGCGTGAGCTCTTCGATCAGCCCGCCTGCGCAATTGCACTAGAAATGGGTCATGGGCCGGCGGGCGCTGAAGCGCTGAGCCGTACGATTACGGAAAAGGAATGTCTGAGAACTCCAAATCGTGCCCCCGCTACCACTTTTCCCTTTGTGGGAATCTCGGTCGATTCCTCGATTGCGCCACTCGCGAGGATCGGCACGATGGATCGTGACACGTCCCGATTGACTGCCAGTTCTCCGCGTTCTCGTTGGCGACGACACTCGACACGGGCGCACGCGACTTTCATCGTGCTGGGCGCACTGCTCGCCGCTTCGTGCAGCAAGACCACCGACCAGACGCAAGTCCTGGAGTTGCGCGACGGAACGAAACAGCAGCTGCGAGTTTCATTGACGCGTGGATTCGGGGGTCCCGACTTCGGCCTGCAGACCGAGGTCGTTCTGCATTTCACGCATGGCGGCATTTCATACACGTGGAGAAAGGGCCAGGTCTTCGATCAAGACTGGGTGAGCCCGCCCGATATCGTCGATTTCGTTGACGGCGATCCAATCGTCGTTTTTCCCGTCAATCGCTTTGACGAGTGTCATGCATACGGCTTTCCCCAAGCCGGGATGATTGCCGAGCGCTTCGATGGAGCTGAGTGGAAACGCGTGGACATCGCTGGTCTCCCGGTTGACCTGCGCCTGAATTGGCCACGGTCTTCGTGGGACCAGCTCCCCAAACTTCAAACATCCCTGCCCGAGCTCGTCAGCTTCTATCGCGAGTTCGACTACGCTTGCGCGGAAATTTACCCCGCGCCGGATGCCGCGCGCGACGCGACGTTGCGACAGCTGATCAAGCTCGAAGCCGACTCTCCAGTCCTGGAACCGCAGCCTGCGGCCCCGGATAGTTATTCTGATACCACACGCGCGGCCCTCGTCTCAGCGTCTCGACGCGTGAGGCGCATATCTGCAAACTGCGCGGGTCTGATCGACGAAATCGACGGCTTTTCAGTCGAGAACGGTATCGTCCGAGGTATCAACGAAGTTCGCTGGGTGCCGCGGGAGGGCAAGCGTCTGCGCTTCCAAGTGCCGGGATCGATCGACGCAGTTTTCTGCGACGCTGATTCCGTCTACGTCGCCACGACGCCCATGGTTTATCGACTTTCGCGCGGCGGCGACTTGCGCGACGGCATCAAACTATCCGATGAAAAATTGCGGTCAGCACATTCGCCCGGGAATATTGTGTCCTTGGCGCGCGAACATGGCCAACTATTCCTTCTATGGTCAGCCGCTGAGCAATGTGAAAATGCCGATCCTTCTTGCTGGACCTACACCGTTCCGTGGCCTGAAGT
>JACMME010000190.1 GCA_014379205.1 Gemmatimonadaceae bacterium | reverse complement strand
GACCGCGGGCCCACCTCCCCCGATGTTCTCAAACTGCGAAGCGAGCGTTCGGGTGTAGCTGGCCGAGGCGTTAAGCTGCGGCAGCCTCTGGCTACGCGCCTGATACTGCTGTCCTTGAGCGCGCTGTACGCCGGCGCGGGCGATGCGAATCGCTTCACTCTGCGCCTCGGCAGTACGAACGGCTTCGTCGAGAGAGATTGCACGGGACTGCACAGCCGATTGCGCCGCGGGCGCGACCTGCGCTCTCGTCTCCGATGCAATCAGAATGGTGACGGCGAAGACCGTTGCTATCGTTCTGGCCGCACCGCGGCCACTGTATTGATTCTTTGTTGAAGACACTGTTCAGGCTGAAAGTTGTTTCGTTCGTTTCGTCTGCTTATTCGTCATTCGGCGAGGGCCGTTTTGGACACCAATGGCGCGCAGGAGGAGCACCGTGTACATGTGCGCTGCCTTTGCCCGGGGCTGCGGGTACACATCAGGCATCATGTCGCGTCCCATCGCATCCGCGAAGATCGCCCCCATGAGCATGGCTGCCGCAGTCTTCGGCTCGAACTTTTCAGACGTCCAGCCCTGCCGCCCGAGGGCGACGAGGTATTTGCATAACTCGTTCGACGCCCGTATCGGGACGGAGCTGGCGCATTCGGACATTTCGGGTCGCTCTTCGATCTCACCCATCGTCTTACGGATGATCGAGCTCCGAAGTCTCAAATGCTGGATGAACGACTCGCTCCATTCGGTCAGCTCGCGCTCGGGATCGGACGGGATCTCGGGGAGTTCTGCCAGGCCGGCCGACTCCGTCATGTGCTGCATGGCTTCGCGGAGCAGCGCTTCCTTGGACCCGAACTGGCGGAAGATTGTGATCTCGTTGACGCCCGCCGCGTCGGCGATTCGCCGAGTGGTTGAGCCCCGGAAGCCATGCTGCGCGAAGACTTCGGCGGCAGCGGCAAGGATTTCATCTCTGCGGTTCATGGAGCGGATATTAATGAGGGTCCGTTCCAGAATGCAAGTAGTCACTTACTTACACAATCGTTTCCACGATCCCGTATCAGGAGCGTTATTTGGCAAATCCGGCTGACTTGCAAAGCGCCTTCGATAAAGCACTTACGCAGGTGCAGCGATCCATCGCCTCCGGGATGAAGACCTCCGACGGCACCTCGGCGCGACCCCAGCTGGAGAAGCTCGAACGGGAGCTGAGAGCCCAGCGGCCGAGCTCACTGGAAGACGGCTCAGTTGATCGTGAATGGCTCCAGAAAACCGTCCGGTGGGTCGTCGAGTGGGTTCCGGAAACGGATATCACACTGGTCGCCGCGCTTGGTCGTATCGTTCGAGCCGCGCCGCCCCCGGCTTGATTCAGCGAGGCTGGCGTCTCGCCGACGACCAGTGTACGGCGCGGATCTGCCAGCCTTTCTGTGTTTGGCTCAGTATCAGCAGTTCTGCGCCTGCACTGTTGATGTCGCGGCCGCCGAATTTGCCGGTCGAAGTCGATGTCGATACCAGCCACGCGACATCTCCCTGACAGCTATAGGTGAACGGCGCTCGCTCCTCTTTTACAGCTTTGGCGAACTCGATGTCGGCGGAAAGGTGATGGGAAAAATATTCTTGTCGGTTTTCGACAGTGCCGCCTTCGAGGACTCTCAGGTCGGGAGCCAGGACGGCATCTATTCCGGTGGTATCGCCGGTCGACAGGATCTGGTGAAAGCGGTTGGCGACACGAACGACTGCAGTCGAGTCCGCGGGTCGGCATGGTGAAGCGCTCGCCGTCGGTTGTCGTTGACCCGGAACGAGACCCGCCGATACTTCAGCTGAGCCAAGCGAGATAATTATGACGGCGAGCAATGATACTTTTCTCCGCGAAGGCATTGATGTCTCTTGGAAGAAGTGTGTAAGAACCGGCGTGAAAAAGCAGACTGAAGGAAGAGAAAATACCTTCATGGAAACACAAGCGAGATGGGGGACCACTTTCCGCAGCTTCAAACCATCGGACTGGAACTTGCGTCGAGAGACAGTGTTCTTATCAGCAGCAGTCGAGCATCTTACCGATAGAATCAGACTAATCGTGCGCCGTCTTGTAGGAATCGTGACCGGAATCTGTGCGCTCTACCTCACGGTAGGGGCAGCCGACGCGCCCTGTAACGACCATTCTCGCGGCGGTAGTTCCGGGTCAGACGTGGCGGCGATGCCGCACCACGACGGCTCGAGTAACGAATTGCCCGCCCAGCAGAGTGAGCAGCCAAAGCCCTGCAAGTCGACGGTGATTCCCTGCTGTGTTGCGATGACGTCGTGCGCCACGACGATCGCCCTTGGCGCAAGCGTCTCGCCGACGACGTTTCCGATTGCAGGTCAGATTGCGCCTTCCTTCCGCTTCGCACAACCGCTCAACCGCATAGCGGCTCCCGAACCCCCGCCTCCGAAGGCATAGAGCGCCCGTTGGTGCTCGCGGTTCGCAGCGTGATCACTCCGCGCGGACCAAAACCGCCGCCTGTGGTTAGTCACAGCGGCTGAATCACTCACTTCGGATGGAAAATGTTTTCGTCATCACGCTCGATCGCGAGTGGCTTCGGTTTGGCGCTCGCCCTCTCATTTGCAACTGCTGAGAAACCCCTGGCTGCTCAGGGGACTGGGCACGATACAGCGCATAAGAAAGGCACGATGCAAATGCCCATGAAAAAGCCGATGGACAAGAAAGTTCAGAAGAAAAAACCGACACCCAAAACCACAAAAGCCAAAAAGCCTGTAGCCGGCAAGGCCACGGCGAAAACCGCCAAGAAACCCGCTAAGAAACCCGCACCGGCGGGACAGATGCAGACGCCGGATACCACACGCGCAGTACGCACTGATTCCGCTCACCACGACATGGGCGGAATGAAAATGCAACCAGCGCCTGCGAGAATCGATTCAACGAAGATGCCGGGCATGCCGGGGATGGACATGCCGTCGAAAGTCGCTGATTCCACTCAAATGGGCATGCCTGGCATGCGACGCCACTCCGCGGAGGACATGATGATCGGCCCGGCCGGCGTTAGCATGGAGAGAATGGGATCGGGAACTACGTGGATCCCCGATGCCGTCACGCTTCCTTCGCGCACACGGATGCTCGGCGACTGGATGGTCATGGCGCACGGATTCGTCTTCGCGCAATACGACCACCAGAGCGGTGAGCGCGGCGACGAACAGTTCGGCTCGCTGAACTGGGCGATGCTTATGGCTACTCGCGACTTCGCCGGCGGTCGCTTCCAGGCCCGCACGATGCTCAGCCTCGATCCGTGGACCGTTACCAACCGTGGCTATCCGCTGCTGCTGCAGACCGGAGAGACCTACAACGGTGAGCCGCTTCACGATCGACAGCATCCGCACGACTTCTGGATGGAGCTGGGCGCTCTGTACCAGCGCGAAATCAACAAGGGTTTGGCCTGGAGCATTTATGCAGCGCCTTCCGGCGAGCCGGCACTCAGCCCAGTCGCCTTCATGCATCGGCCCTCAGCCATGGATAATCCCGCCGCGCCGCTCAACCACCATTGGCAGGATGCGACACACGTCAGCTTCGGAGTTCTGACCGCAGGGATCTTTTCCAGGAGATGGCAGCTGGAGGGCTCCGCGTTCAACGGCCGGGAGCCAGACGAGAACCGATGGAATTTCGATCCCATCAAGCTCGATTCCTACTCCGGCCGGCTGACTGTGAATCCGAGCGCAAATTGGAGTCTCGCCGGAGGATACGGCTATCTGAAGAGCCCCGAGTCATTGAATCCTGATGAGTCGACGCACCGCATGACCGCTTCTGTCCTTCATGGAGCTCGATTGGGCGCCGATGGGCAATGGGCGAGCGCCTTCATTTGGGGTGCCAACAAGCACAACTCAGATAGCTGGTCGAACGGATTCCTCGTCGAGAGCGAGGCGATCCTCGACAAGCACAACACTCTGTTCGGGCGAACCGAGCTTGTGCAGAAGAGTGCTGAGGATCTCGTCGTCGACATTCCGGTTGTCACACGAAATGGCACCGTGCTCCCCGGGTTTCCCGCCAGCCAGAGATTCAACGTCAGCGCGCTACAGCTCGGCTATATCAGGGAAGTGGCAAGAACGCGTTGGGCCACCATTGGGCTCGGTGCGGCTGGGACTCTCAATTTCGTTCCTGCTCCATTGGAGCCATACTACGGTTCCAGAAATCCTACCGGTACGTTCATCTTCGTGCGGCTGCGTCCTTTCCATCCATCCCGCTCCACGATGCGCATGAACGACATGGGTGGAATGCAAATGAAGCACGACCATGAATAGAACGCTGCGCCTTCTTCTCGCGCTCGGCTTGCTCCTAGGTCCGGCGCGCGCGTCGGCGCACGCTCACTTCAAGCGCAGCGAGCCCGCTGCGGGCTCGCGGATCACCAGCTCACCACAGGCAATCCGGCTTTGGTTCACTGAGCGACCAGAGCTTTCAATGACCTTGATTTCGATGAAGGACGCGAATGGGAAAGCAATCGCGCTGGCCCCACCTGAGAGCGATCGCGGCGATCCGCTCATGGTTGCAGCTCGTGTTTCCCAGCCGTTGCCGGCCGGACAATACACAGTCGCGTGGCGAACAGCTGGGTCCGACGGTCACCCCTCGCGCGGTACTTTCAGCTTCGT
>JACMME010000189.1 GCA_014379205.1 Gemmatimonadaceae bacterium | reverse complement strand
TTCGTTGCAGCGCCGAAAGTTCTGTCCGCCCAACGTTCAAGTTCTGCTGCAAGAGCATCTAATAAGTTGCGAGCGAAGCGAGCTACAGAAAAGTGATTGTCAGCAGCAACGTTTGTTCGACCGCGACAAGAAACCGTAACTGGTGTTCTTCTGCCAAACGGATAATCTGTGATGCGCTGAATAGTTCTAAGAGCTGGCGCGGCTGTTTACCTGTGAGCACCACGCCCTTGTTGCGCGACCGTTTCTGGAGTTCGCACTCTGACCCATCGCGATCCATCTGTCGCGGTGAACCAAGCAACGGTTGGTGAGTAGCCAAGTGCTTCTACGGCGGCACGGACATCGGACGCGAAGTCAGAGGAGCCGACCGATCCTGCAGGCGCCTTAACCTCTACGTATCCGTCGACACGCGTCTTCACCACCCAACGGTGAGTCTTCTGTAGTGCGCTGCTAATCTTCCGACGGTGCAACGGATCTTTCATAGATGTCGTTTTCCGTGAAGCTTCTAGATTGATTGCTGGCGCTCGTGAGAGATCGTGTACGATGGGACTGACTTCGCCTACCGATCCTGTGCGCAATACATCACGAGTGGTTTGATTATCGATCAATTCCCTGTGTAAGTCTGCCAAGACATAAAAGAGTTGGCTTGGCTGAACGTCGCAGCTAACGGCCGCAGCCAGAAAATGGGGCTCGTTTATGTTCGGGCCGTCTTTTGGGCCCTTATATTCGACGAAAATCAATTCCTCTTTTCTCCACGCGAGCACGTCGAAGAAGCCGCCCGCCCTCCCGCTGCGTGCCGATACAATATCGTCATATGACTGTCGAGCGCGTGGAACCCGTCTTAGATCGAATGGTTCAGAAAGGTGTGGCATGTTAGTCCAGAACAATTTTCCACGTCCACGATCGTGGAAGGTATCAACCCAAACACCGCTCCAGCCGTCCACTTGCAATAGTCTAAGAATTGCCAATTCGCCGAACAGAGTCTCCTGACCCAATGAGACTAACGGTTTGTTCGTATACGTCGGCGCGAGCGTGCCGTCAGGCAAGCGATCCGGAACGCCAGGCTTGAACGAAACTCGGATCTCCGTGACGGGAACTGAACCACCACCAGCAAGAGGACGCTCGCTGCGTGAGAGTTTTGTCGCCAGGGATCTGAGGTGATCCATCAGATGATCCTCGTCGGTCTAACGTTCAAGTTCTGCTGCAAGCACATCTAATAATTGCGAGCGAAGCGAGCTTCAATAGAGTGATTGACAGCAGCAACGTATGTTAGACGGTCGGTGCACCGGCCACATCTAGAAAGGTGCGAGCGGTCGCGAATGCGGAAACAACCAGGATCAAACAGAAGACAATACAACAACGACCAGTGACCTCCGGCGCAGACCTTTCATCGATTGCGCGCGTGTGTGCTGACCCAGTTAGTCAAGGTATCGAGAAACTGCGGACTCACCACACGGCGGAACGCTTTTCCTCCGGATGTCTGCAGTGACGTTAGACCGTGGCCCGCACCGGAGATTATCGTCGCGCTCATCTCCATGTTTCCCGCGCGACCGAGCGCGGTACGCATCCGCTGGATCACGAGCGGCGGCGGAAACACCAGGTCATTTTCACCCATCAGCACAAGCACCGGCGCCTTGATGCGCTGCAGGTCCCTGGTGGGATCGTATGTGAACTGCAGTACTCCGAATAGCCGGAGCAGCGAGAGTGAACGCGCTGCGGCGCCGGTGCCATAGCCCGGGAACCATTTGACCGAATCCGCGCGCAGCTTTTTCATCGTCGAATCCAGCGCTTCCCACCCGAGCCCTGTTTTCGCCACCAGAAATTTCTGACGCTGAAACGCCCGCGCTTTCTCGATTTCCGCCTCCGAAAATCCATCCGTCTTCATCAGCGCCCCCGTCCGGTACGTCTCCTGCTCGGCGGCGCTGATCCCGCTTCCGGAGATGCTCACCAGAAACCTTATGCGTGGATCGCGCGCGGCGACCTTTGCGATAATCCATGTCCCCTGACTCTGGCCTACGAGTCCGATGTTGTTCGGCAGGATGAGATCCCGGAGCGACCGCAGATATCTTACCGCGCCTTCAACGTCCCCGGCGAGATCATCCCATGATGCGAGATCATGACTCGCCCCGCTGGATTCTCCCACACCGCGCTTGTCGTACAGCAGCGACGCTACGCCCCGTTTCGCGAGCGAGCGCGCCTCAAGTTGCCACGCTTCGCGAGTATCGGGGTCGGATCCGGTCACGAATATGACGGCTGGAAAGGGTCCGCGTCCCGCGGGCAGAACGAGATTTGCACCCAGCGACAGGCTGTCACTCTCGCTCAGGAAGTGAATCGCCGGCTCGAGTGCGGACGCAGTATTCGCGGCTGTTCTCACGAGCCGGATCGGAGATGTATACGATGTGATTCGAATTGTTCCTCGCAACGCTCCGTCCGTGAGCTGTCCGTCGAAGACAATCCGCTCTTCATCATGAGGCACGATCCTGCTGATGAAACCGAGTCCGATGTCCGGCGTGTACTCGGCGTGCAGACGTCCGTTCCTGTAGGTGGCGTACGCACTGTCACTATACGGGCTCGGCAATTCGAGGTCGATGAGCCGCGACTCCGGAAGTGAAAGCGCTACGCGAACGGAATCTCCGGCTTGGAGGATCTTGAGGCGGACCGAGACCGGAAGTCCGGAGTCCGGCATCCTTTCGGCGACGCCCGTCCACTCGCCCTGGATTCCCTGTGCCACGGAAATCCGCGGAAGGGAGGACAGCGAGGCGAATATCAGTATGAATAGTGTACCGAGGCGCATGTTCTCTCGCGGTAAAGAGTTTAATAAGTCGGATGAAAGATTGGCCGGTGGACCAGGCCCATTCTTGAACGATCTTAAGATTTCGGGCTCCTGTTCAAACCAAATCGAGGGCCCGGCCATCCAAGCCTGTACCATGTCAGCGACCGCGACGGTGACTGCACAGAAAGTATCGCACGGCCAGGCGCGCCGGTGCGTATCAGCGGGGCCGTACTCCCTTACCGAGGCGTACTATTCCGCGGACCAGATAGTCGCCAGACATGAGCACGCGTTCCCCAGCTGGACACTCCTGCTGAATGGCTCTTTTCAGGAGAAATTCTCGCGGGAGGAGCTCATCTGTTTTCCCGGGTCGGTGCTTATCAAGCCTGCGACTGCTGACCATTCCAATCGCTATGGCACTACAGGCGCGCACTGCCTTCTAATAGAAGCGCACGAAGAGGACACGCTCACCGGTGGGCGGGGCGCCGCGATGTTCGCGGTGACGAGGACCTGTGAGGGGGGGCTCATTCCTTCGCTGGCGAAAAGAATTTATCGCGAGTTCGGCTCGGCTGATCCCGTGTCGGGATTCGCGCTTTCCGTTCTGCTCATCGAGCTTTCCGGCGCCACCGCGCGGCCCACCGAGCCGAGCGCGAAGAAGCACTGGCTTAACAACGTGCGTGACCAGCTGGAGGCGGAGTTTCGTTCTCCGCCTTCATTGTCGGAGCTTGCGCATGGGCGCGATGTGCATCCCGTGTATCTCTGCCAGGCATTCCGGCGCGAATTCGGTATCACCGTTGGCGAGTTTGTCCGGCAGTTGCGTTTCGAGTGGGCACGCGATGCGCTGCGAGTGCACGCGGGTTCCATTTGCGACATCGCACTGGAAGCCGGGTTCAGCGACCAGGCTCACTTCACGCGCGAGTTCACCAAGCGCGCTGGACAATCTCCCGCACGCTTTCGTCAGAGCAAAGTCTAACTCTACTCTCCTGAACGGCCGTACCGTCGACGTGAAGGCAGGTTCTTCGCCGCATCGTATACCTCGATCGCAATCCAGGGGCGCCGATATTTACCCAGCCGGCCGTCGCGACTCGTCCGCCGCGGAAGGGGCATCCCCACGCCGAATGCGTCCTGACGCTTCTTCACGTCGCCGGGATCGATACCGGATGCATTGACGCGGATGCGAACTTCCCCTGGGCCGGGTTCGGGGGCCGCCATCTCGCCCGCGACTAGGACACTGCCGGGGAGCCCTGTCGTTCGTACCAGGCAGCTTTCATGATGTGTCAGCATCCCTCGGTGAAAGTCAGCCTGACAGGCCGGCGCCGAGCGGAAACCGCGTCCCAGACCCCGAGACATGTCGGCCAACGCTCGTTAGCTGGCGAGGAACGACAGGTTTGGGTAGGGTTGACAGTTATCTATTATGCTAGTATAATAGACTTAGTACTGATTGAGAGGAACTAGTGCAAAATGACAAGCTCAAGTGTTGTCGCTCTCGTGGTGCTACCTCAGCGTTACAATCCAGACGCGAAAGGCAAAAGACGTGGCGTCGAGGACGCCAAATTTGAGGAAACGATGGGCGAAATCGCGTCCCGGTTCGGCGGCGGCGTTCTTTGGCGGTATGATTCGGCACCACCGCGCGGTTTTTGGTGGGATCGGGGTGTGCTGTATGCGGATGAAATGACTGTCGTCGAAGTGGATATTCCAAACGACGCAACTGCGAGGCAGTGGCTAATTGAGTATGCGCGCAATACTCTTGGTCCGCGTTTCAAACAAAAGGCGATCTACCTAAGGTTTGTAGGACCCATCGAAGTTGATGTTGTTACGGTTGATATCGAATAAATGGTAGACTTTTGAGGGCAGATCCCTATGGCTCGTTCTAAGAAACTAACAAGTCCCGTTACGCTCTTCGCCGCCATTGAACAGGAGCAACATGAGGCCCTGCGTCGATTGGCGTTCGAGGAACGTCGATCAATTGCGGACATTACTCGAGATGCCATTCAAGAGTATATAACTCGACACATTCGGACTGAAAGAGCAGGTACTCGGCCGCTGAGGGCGCGTGCTGCAGGCGGATAGTATTCCCTCAAGGTTGCCTACGTTGTCTGCCAACGCCAAAGTTCAGCTGCAAGCACACTATCACCATTGCGGCGAAGCCGCACTCCGAAAAGTGCTTGTCAGCTGCAACGTTCGTTAGGCGCCGAATAGTCGCCACCGTTACAACAACAGGAGCCCCCACGTACAGATCTTGTAGTGTGTTCTAACAGCGGAGTAGCCCCGCAGACCGTCATACAAAGCGCCTTGCGGCAATGCACTCCGTTCAAAAGCTGGAAGCACTAGTGTGCTCGACGCCTCTTTTCCACGGAGTACGCAGCCGAGGTACTCTCTAAATCCAGATTGGTGCCGACGCTGGAGAGCCTCACGCGTCAACGTTAGAAGCCAATCTTGGCGCGCCCGACTCGAATCTGCAACAAATACTCGAACGCCACCCGAAAGCGAGACGGCCCGCTGGTCCTTAGCACTTACTGTAATGTCAAGGGAGGT
>JACMME010000188.1 GCA_014379205.1 Gemmatimonadaceae bacterium | reverse complement strand
CTTTCATCGCCGACGTGGAATCAGACGCCGCTTCTCTCGTCTGATCAGTCTTTCCACTGCAGCTGGTCCCTGCGAGCAGCAGAGCAATCGCAACCGAGACTGAAGCCAACCGTGCGTCAATTAGCCGGTGTGTGGTGTCCTTTCTCATTGGTTCGCTCCCGTCCGCGCTTTTGGCCAGGCGTCCAGGACGTCAACGCCCTCCGCCACCAACAATCGAATCACTGCCAGATGCTGTGCGAAAAGCGTTTCGAAGTAGCTGCTACGGGCTTCCCTCCAGGCTCGGGCTGCGTCGATGACCTGAAGCAGGCTTGTTCCACCTTCTCGGTAAGCGCCGAGCGCGATGCGACGTGCGTCCTCTGCGCGGGCAAGGTAACCGACTCTGCCGCTCCCAAACGCAGCGACGCGCTGCGAGAGAATACGTGCGGCCCTTTCTGCACCGAATACCTCCGCATCCGCGTTCCGCTTTTCTTGTTCAAGCTCGAACTGGGCGACGTCGCGTTCGGCTCGTGCAGCGGTAGTATTCCCGCGATTCTGGTCGAGAATCGGAAAGGGGAGCGTGAATCCCGTAACGAGAGAACTCGATCCTCCGCTGTTTTTCGTCCCCACCATTGCGCCCAGCTCGCGTAGAAACATTCTCCTTTCGGTCGCTGTAGCCGCTTCGGACGCGACCAAACGCTCGCGCGCCGCCTCGACTTCGGGACGCGAGACCCGATCAGCCTGCACGGTTATCGCAGAATCCAGAGGAAGGCTGTCGATCTCCACATGAAACACAGTGGAGCGTGGAGTACCACCGACAAATGTCTGCAAATCCGCTTCAGCTCGAGCGAGCTCGCTTTCGGCCATTGCGAGCTCATTCAGAACGAAATCGCGTTCAAGCTCAGAGCGGATCAGATCTGCTTCTGCCGCCACTCCCTCTCGCACGCGGACGCTGTTGTACGTAACCACCGTGTCGAACCACTGAGCCAGACTCAGAGTGGCGGTCACGTTTACCTGGGCCAGCGCCACCTGATAGAAGGCCCCGGCGGCGTCGAGGGCGAGTTGTTGTCGCTGCGTTAAAACGTCCGCCTCGCTGGCGCGCATCAACGCTTGCGCTCTCCGGATACGCGGGCCTCGCTGAAAGATTGGTTCGAGAGGCAGCATCGCGGTCGTCATCGTCTCACGCTGGGGAGGACCCATCGCCTGGTCTTGCTCCGTCATTTGTTGACTTTCGAAGCTCACTACGGGGTTGCTCCACGTTCGGGCCGCCGAGATGCTTCCCTGTGCGGCGCGAACGCGCGCCTTCGCAGCACCAAGCAAAGGGCTGCTGGAGCGGACGCTGTCGAAGACTTCGCGGAGAGTCACCCCTCCAAACGACGGCGGACCGGTTACTTGGGCGTCGCTCGACCGAGCAAGGAAGACAGCAGCAGCTGCAAGTAGCAGAAAGCCAGCTCGGACGCTCACTGTGCCGCGGCCACGACACGCCGGAATGGGCAAGACTTCGGAC
Source organism: Gemmatimonadaceae bacterium (assembly GCA_014379205.1). Classification (GTDB taxonomy): domain Bacteria; phylum Gemmatimonadota; class Gemmatimonadetes; order Gemmatimonadales; family Gemmatimonadaceae; genus JACMME01. The sequence continues at coordinate 1,274 of JACMME010000188.1, read as the reverse complement.
ATTGATTTCTCTTCTTCTCGATTCGTCAATCGCAAGCACTGCGCGCGCTTTGCGCGCATGCATGCGATTTTCATTGTTATGGGATTTCCAGAGCCGGCGACTGCACGGCGTAAGCTGGGCACGGTCCAGGGCGGGGCCTGGACGCAATACGCCTTACGAGAGGAGTTGAGGGGGCGGAACCAGTGGTTCGCGCTTGACGCTCTCGAAAAACGCCATCGTTTGAGAAATGGCCTTAGGTGAAGTGGCCGGCTGAAGAGCGAGAGAAATCGTGGCAGGAGATACAGAGCAGCAAGACTCACACGTGCACGAATAGCTGCCTTGCTCATGTCGATCTATCGCGACTGCGGTCTGAATCTGGCTCGAACCGCTTCCTTCGGCGGCGGCGGCTGAACCGACTTCGAGGAGGGGCGAAGGGGCAGTCTGCTCCGAGCCGCAATTCATTCCACTTGTCGTGGCTCGCGTGACGCTGGCGACAAGTGGTTCGAACGCGTCACACCCCAAGCACCACACCGTTACCAGTGCGACTGCCACACGAGTGAGTCGTGTAAGGGCATGAAGTGGCGATGCGTCCATGGGTAAGAATCTAGGACGGTATGACGGATAGTAGAAGACTTCAAACCAATCGGACTGGAACTTGCGACAGGAGACAGTGTCACATCAGTTCAATCGAGAATCTTACCGATAGAATCAGACCAAAGTGCGCCGTCTTATAGGAATCGTGACCGGTATTTGCGCCCTCTACCTTACGGTAGGAGCGGTCGACGCAACTTGTAAGGATCATTCCCGCGGCAGTCCTTCCGGTTCAAATGCCGCAGCAATCCAGCACCACAACGGCTCCGAGCACGAATTGCCCGCGCAGGAGAGCGATCAGCCAAGTCCCTGCAAGTCGACGGCGCTTCAATGCTGTGTCGCGATGACTTCCTGTGCTACGACGATCGGCCTTGGCGAAAGCCCCCGCTCGGCAGATTTCCGGGTCGCGGCCGAAGTTGTTCCTCCTTTTCGACTCACACACCCACTAAGCCGCATAGCGGCTCCCGAACCCCCGCCTCCGAAGGCATAGAGCGCCCGCCGGTGCTCGCGGTTCGCAGCGTGTATCACTCCGCGCGGACCAATCCCGCCGTCTGTGGTTCATCACAGCGGCTGAATCACTCACTTCGGATGGATAATGTTTTCGTCACCACGCAGGATTGCGAGTGGATTTGGCTTGGCGCTCGCCCTTTCATTTGTAATTGCCGAGAAACCCCTAGCCGCTCAAGGGGTTGGGCACGATACGG
>JACMME010000187.1 GCA_014379205.1 Gemmatimonadaceae bacterium | reverse complement strand
CCGATCGGGCACGCGCCATGGTGGAAGCCCGGATTCAGACAGGGACATCTCACGCCGGTTGATGCCCTGGAACTATGGGAGCGCCTCGGGTCCAAATTCTTTATTCCGTACCACTGGGGGACTTTTCGTCACGTTACGAGCGGTCCATTTACGGCTATCCGCCAATTGCGAGCCCAATTGGATTCGCACCCTCGCCGTAACGATGTCAAGATATTGGAGCCAGGGCAGCGATTCGATCTGCTGGGTGACCAGTGAGCCAGACAGGCCGGTGCGGGGAACGGCGTAGAGGCCTTCCTTAGAGCGGGGTGTGAAGCAGCATCACAAATACGACGGCGCGGTGGCGTAAATCGCTGACCAGGAGCGAATGCAACCCATTCCCGGCTTCGACGATACGATAGCGGCCATCTCGACGCCGCCTGGCCGGAGTGCGATCGCGGTCATCAGGCTGACGGGCCCGCGCGCGCATGAGATTGTGGCGAGAGTCGTTACTCCATGGCGAGATACGGAAAGGTCGGCATACCTGACGGCACTCTGCGATCCAGTGAATGGGGAGCTGATAGACCGTCCCCTGGTCACTGTGTATAGAGGGCCTGCTTCATACACGGGCGAGGACATGGCGGAGATCTCCGTGCACGGCGGGCACGTCGTTCCAGCGCTTGCCCTCGCGGCATTGATCACCGCCGGCGCGCGTATCGCGCATCCTGGCGAGTTTACGCGAAGAGCGGTGCTGAACGGGAAGATGGATCTCCTGCAAGCAGAGGCGGTCGGGGATATCATCGATGCCGGGTCGCGCGCAATGCATCATGCGGCGCTCAATCAGCTGGATGGCGGCCTCACCCGGCGCATCTCTGCTCTTCGCGAATCAATTCTCGAGCTCGAGGCGCTGATCGCGTACGACATAGACTTTCCCGGAGAGGACGACGGGCCGCTAGCTCCTCAGCGAATCGCTACCGCGACTGCACACTTGGTTGGCTCGCTCGACTCCGTACTTGCGACTTCGGAAACCGGCGAGCTGATCCGCGGGGGAGCGACCGTAGTGATCGCGGGGGCACCGAACGTAGGTAAATCCTCCCTCTTCAATGCATTGATCGGCTACGGGCGCGCGATCGTCACGGACCTTCCCGGGACAACGCGTGATGCTCTTGAAGCGCTTATCGACGTTGGAGAGTGGCCCGTTCGGCTCATCGACACCGCCGGAATACACGAGACGTCCGATGTCATCGAGCGATTGGGAATCGAGGTGAGCGAGCAATGGCTTCGCCGTGCCGATATCGTGCTGGCGTGTGGAGACAGTACAGAGTTGTTGCTGCAAGCCGTCACGCAGGTTACGTCGAGGACAGCCGCGCCCGTACTACCGGTGCGGACAAAGGGGGAGCTCGCAAGCGAAGGCGCATCAATAGCTGAATGGCCACATCCCCCCGTGATCGTTAGCGCGCACACTGGTGCCGGACTCGCTGAGCTGTCCAGGCGAATACAGGTGGAGCTCACTGAAAAACATGGCGAGCGGGTGCATGACGCCCCACTGCTCACACGGGAGCGCCACCGTCACGCGGTAGCGCTAGCGCACCAGGAACTCATCAACTTCGAGGAAGCCTGGCATAATGGAGCTGTGCCGGTAAGCATAGCTGCCGTGCATCTCAGAACCGCGACGGGAGCTCTGGAAGATCTCATCGGCATTGTCGGCGTGGAGGAAGTCCTGGGCCGAGTCTTCAGCTCCTTCTGTGTGGGGAAGTAGCCGACGAATTGGGAGTGGAGGTTGGGGGATGGGTAGTACAGACGCTTCTTACTCCCTGTCCCCCAGCACCGAACTCCCGACCGGGCGCGCCGGTAAACGACGCAGACGAAGAAGCGCCGATTTCGAGCCTAACCTCCGCTAAGCACTCTCAGCGATTCGTAGCGGTGGGAACGTCGCTCTTCGCGCGATAGCGGTGATCTCTTCCGCGGTGGCGCGTATAGCCCACTCCCACCCTCTCTCCGCGATGGCATACTCGACCAATTGGGCGCCGATGAAGTAGCCACTTCGTTCCGGCAATACCTGGCCGTCGACAGTGCGTGCCCCGACCGACATTCCCCCGGAGAGATACCGCAGACGTAGCCCCAGTCCCGACCCTGCCAGGTCGGGCTCGATGGCCCGGGATATGATCGGCGCAAGCTCCGCAACCCGCGCGTATTGCCGCCGGCCGAATCCCAGGTACTCCCACTCAGGGTGACCCGGACTGACTGCCCGAGCCAATTGGACGGCCAATCCTTCGTTCACGATCAGCTCGCGCAACGACGTCCGGCGTCCCGTCTCCCAGTATGAATAGTCTCCCCCGGAATCATCGATTAGGCGGCGTAGTTCGCTCCTGCTTCGCGGAGACGTATAGCGTACGACGTGCGCCATCTCATGGCCAACCCACAACGGGATGAGATCGGGGCTCATTCCGAGACCATGCGTTTCTTTGTTTTTGATCGCGGTGAAATGCTCCACGCAAATGAAGGCGACCCCCTTACCGTGGATTACCAGCTCGCCGGCGTTCGCCGCACCAACACCCACCATTAAAACGATTTCCGCGTCGCTATCGAGTCCGAGAAGTTCCGCTGCACGAGCTCCTGCGTCACGCGCAAGTTCTTCAACGTTTGTTTGTTCAAGCAATGCGATCAAGTCACTGCGGTCCGCTGTGACGGTAGATCTTATCACGTCGAAAAAGTGCGGATTCGCCGGCGAATCGCCGGGGAGAACGTAGTTGGACCAGTAGGGCTCGAGCAGCGAGGCGTGCCGCTCAAAGTAGTCGAGGTAGGCGGACACGCGATCGGAGCTGCGCAGCACCTCGAGAAATTCAGGAACGAGATTCGTCAGCATCAGCGATCGGGGTATGAGACGCGCGCAAGATAGCGCTCAAACGAGCAGCGCGTAATAGGGGAAAATGAAACAGGATTTCCATAGGAAAGCGTCTCGTCAGAACAAAATCAGCAAGGAAGCTAATCGTATCACAGCCTTCAAATCGCACATTCGGGATGCGGTGGCACGTATTTTCCACCCGATCACGCAGATGCAGGCGGAAGGAGCAAAATGACCACGTTGCGCCAAATTGATCTGAGTTGCCCAATCTGCTCCAATAAGTTCAGCTCACAAGCTGTTCTGTCAACGAATTCTTTCGGCGGAAAGCGGACGGACTTTCACGAGCGCGCTGTTGGTGCGCAACCACTCCCATATTTCCTGCACATGTGCTCTCGCTGCGGCTATACCGGGTGCGAGAGGGATTTTGGCGACGAAGCCGACATCGGTCCCGTCATAAAGGAGCACGTCTGGGACGAACTGGCGCCAAAGCTACCTAGTGGCACAGTCAGCGGTTCCGACAAATACGAGTTCGCGGCGAAGGTTGCCACGTGGCAAGGTTGCGATCCCCGACGTATCGCCGACCTCCTGCTTCGCGCTGCGTGGTGTTGCGTCGATGAAGGCGACGTCGAAGCCGAGCGTTATTTCCGACGAAAGGCGGCATGGGCTTTCGAACAGGCGCTGGCTACCTACGATGGTGTCGACCGCGACGACCGGGCTGTGCTTACGTACCTTGTCGGCGAGCTCTGGCGGCGAGTGGGAAATCTGGAATTGGCGTGCGATTGGTTTGGCCAGGTTGGTGCCGAAATAACCAATTCGCGTGACCAGCATTGGGTGGTGGATGCGGCTCGGCAACAGCGAGATCATCCGCGTGAATGGTTTGGGTGACGGGCGTCCTCTTCGTCTCGAAGTTGTTCATCTCGTTCCGAATAGTCTGTCACCCGCGTCACCTAATCCTGGCAAGATGTACCCCTGCTCGTTGAGCTCCCGGTCCAGAGCTGCGCAGTAGATCCTTATGTCGGGATGGGCGGCAGCGAGCCGTCGAACGCCTTCCGGCGCGGCGACGAGGCACATAAAACGAATGTCGTTCGCTCCCGCACGTTTGAGTGACGCTACCGCCACGGCCGCGCTTCCACCGGTCGCCAGCATTGGGTCGAGCACAAAGAACTGTCGCTCGCCCGCGTCTCCTGGAACCTTGAAATAGTAGTCGACAGGCTCGAGTGTCTCGTGATTTCGGTAAAGACCTATGTGGCCAACTCGCGCGGACGGGACCAGCCGCAGAATCCCCTCTACCATGCCGAGGCCCGCACGAAGAATGGGAACCAACGTCATCTTTTTCCCGCTCACACGCCAACCACTGGCGGGCTCCAGCGGCGTTTCCACCGGAGTCGCCTCGAGGGGGAGATCGCTGGTAGTCTCGTAGGCCATGAGCATGGCGATCTCGTCGACTAGCTCCTTGAATATCTTTGTTGGCGTTGAGCGGTCGCGCAGGATGGTGAGCTTGTGTTGAATTAGCGGATGTCGCGTGATCGATAGCGTTGGGAAGTCGGAGGCCGTATTCATACCGAATGCTAATGGATTTCTGACCTGGCACGCAGGGCGCTGGAGAAATCCCATACTGCTCGACGCCAAGGTCTTCCAACCGGGCAGCGAGTGTATGACTCCGGTAAGATGCTGAGCGCTACGCGTCTTTCCGCACCGGCATTCCAGAACTACCTTCTGCCAAATGAAGGAACATCACGCCGTAATCCTCAAGCATTGCTCGCGCACGCATAAAGACGAGGATTCGCTGACGAACTTCTCAACGAGCGAAGCCGCGAAGGGTGGACGCCCCGTCTAATGGCGGTGACCAACCGCGAGTCACACTCGACTTGTGTCGCCCTTCAAAGCGGCCGCGCTCACATCGCTCCGCCAAAACTGACCGCAAAACATGTCGAGGCCAGATGATGAACGCTCGATCATTTGCACTTGTCTCAAGTGTCGCGATGTTTCTCCAGTCCGATGTTACCGCCCAGGCGAAGAACACGGGTTCCGCCGCCTCGCGTCTGCAATCCCTTTTCGCCGAGGCCTGGGAATTCGAGCTTCGCGAAGACCCCTTTCTCGCCACCGAAGCCGGCATCGAGCTTCATAACGGCAGGCTACCATCGGTCACGAAAGAGGACGAAGCGCGGCGTGCGCGCACGCGCCGATCACAGCTCGCAAGACTGAAAGCAATTCCGCGGGCCCGGCTGGCTGGGGCTGACCGCGTGAGCTATGACATGTTCGAACGGATCCTGGGGGACCGTCTGTCCGAATTCGAATTCGGATCGTATCGAGTTCCAATTTTGGCGGACGCCGGCTTCCATATTGAGTTCGCGCAGCTCGCGAGCCGAGTTCCGCTCGGCACGACGCGCGATTACGAGAACTACATAGCGCGCCTGCGGGCGTTTCCCGAGTACACACGCCAAAATATCGGGATAATGCGCGAAGGAATGGAGGCAGGCTTCACGATACCCAAAGTCACGATGCAGGGCTACGATGTCACAATCGCGACTCACATCGTGGATGACCTGACCAAGAGTGTTTTTTACAAACCGTTCGAGTCCTTCCCCACAACCGTGCCCGAGCGCGATCGCGAACGGCTCCGAGCCGATGGCAAGCGAGCCATTACGGATGGCGCAATCGCGGGATACCGCGCCTTTCTCGACTTCATGACCAACGAGTATCTCCCACGCGCTCGAACAACACTCGGGGCGTCCGAGCTGCCAAACGGAACGGCATACTATGACTTTCTCGTCCGGTCGTACACCACTCTTGATATCACCCCCAAGCAGGTCCACGAGACCGGTCTGAAGGAAGTTCGCCGTATTCGTGCGGAGATGGACGCAATCATCCGTGAGACAGGCTTCACAGGCGACTTTGCCGCCTTTCTGGCGTTCCTTCGCTCGGACCCGCGTTTTTACGCCAAGACAGGCGAAGAGCTGTTGAAGGAGGCTTCGTGGATCGCGAAGCGGATGGATGGGCAACTTCCACTGCTTTTCAAGACGCTGCCACGATTGCCGTACGGTGTGGAGCCGGTTCCCGCGCATCTAGCGCCGAAGTACACCGCTGGCCGGTATATCTCCGCCCCTAGAGGGAGTACGCGTCCGGGGTACTACTGGGTAAATACGTACGCGCTCGAGAGTCGCCCGCTGTACGCATTGGAGGCGCTAACTCTTCACGAAGCAGTGCCGGGTCATCACCTTCAGTTTGCGCTTAGCCGGGAGCTGGAGGGCCTGCCGGAATTTCGCCGCTTTGCTGGTATATCGGCGTACTCCGAAGGCTGGGGACTGTACTCAGAGCGGCTGGGGCTGGAGGCCGGATTCTACAAGGATCCCTACCGTAATTTCGGTCGTCTCACCTACGAAATGTGGCGCGCCTGCCGCCTCGTGGTAGACACGGGACTTCATTCAATGGGCTGGACGCGCGATCAGGCCATGGAATTCATGGCATCGAACACTGCGTTGTCGCTGCATGAAGTGAAGACAGAGACGGACCGCTACATCTCGTGGCCAGGGCAGGCGCTGGCCTACAAAATGGGGGAGATAAAGATTCGGGAGCTGCGAGGAAAAGCGGAGGCGCAACTGGGAGACCGATTCGACGTGCGGGAGTTCCACGACGTCGTACTGCGCAATGGGGTGGTGCCGTTGACCGTATTGGAGGAGGAGGTCAATTCGTGGCTAACTTCCCAAAGGCGAAGGTAGCCGCATTGGCACCTCGGCGGCAGCTGGTCGTGCGCCAGCGCGAAATCTGAATAGACTCTCAGAGAAAGCAATTCATCATGAATCTCACGTTCCTTGGTGCTGCTCGTGAAGTCACCGGTTCCTGCCATCTGCTCGAGCTCAATGGCAATACCGTCATGCTCGATTGCGGAATGTTTCAGGGCAAGCGCTCTGACGCCAGCGAAAAGAATCGCACAATTCCGCACCCTGTCGCACAGATCGATGCAGTCGTTCTAAGCCACGCGCATATCGACCACGCAGGCCGTCTCCCATTTCTCGCCAAGCTTGGCTACAACAAGACGATCTTCTGCACGCCTGCCACGCGTGATCTGACAGCTATCATGCTGGCCGACTCGGCGCATATTCAGGAGAAAGACGCCCAATACCTCAATCGGCGAAATCAGACGCCGATTCCTCCCCTGTACACTCTGCGTGACGCGGCACGAGTGCAGGAACTGATGGTCGCCATACCATATCACATGCAGTTCGACGTAGTGCCTGGCGTCCGCGCTACCTACTTCGACGCCGGTCATATCCTCGGTTCCGCCTGTATTATGCTCGAGTGTTCCGAGAAGGGAACGACGAAGCGTCTGCTCTTCTCCGCCGATATTGGACGTTGGGGTCTACCGATCATTCGTGATCCCGAGATGCCGGAGGCCGCCGACGTCGTGATCATGGAGTCGACGTACGGTAACCGGGATCACGAAAGCGTCGACGGGGCTCGCGCGCATCTTGCGCGCGTAATTCGGGAGACTGCGGCCAAGGGTGGCCGGATAATGATTCCGGCTTTCGCAGTCGGCCGCACACAGGAAATCGTATACGATCTGCACGTACTTGCGCGCTCAGGGGAGATTCCAGCGATACCAATCTTCGTCGACAGCCCTCTGGCGATCGACGCGACCACCATCTTTGCTCAGCACCCCGATGTTTTCGACCAGAGCGAAGATCTCATCCAGCGGGTGGAGCACCTTTTTCATCACGGACAGGTGCGCTACACGCGCAAGCCGGAAGAATCGAAGGCGCTCAACCAGATGCACGGACCAATGATCATCATCGCGGCGTCCGGCATGGCTGAGACGGGCCGGATAGTGCATCACCTCAAGAACGGCGCCGGGAACCCGAATAACACGATCCTCATTGTCGGCTTCCAGGCCGAGCACACGACGGGACGCCGGATAGTCGAGAAACGACCGGTAATCAAGGTACTTGGAGAGGAAGTAGAGCTGCGTGCACGAGTCGAAGTCATTAACGGATACAGTGCACACGCGGACAGAACGGAGCTCAAGCGCTGGCTGGATGGAGTAAAGTCGAAGTCACCGAATCTCAGGGACGTTCATCTCGTTCATGGTGAGCCTGATGCGCAGAATGTGTTAGCCGAACGGTTGACCTCGGGCGGATATCGTGTCAATTGTCCCGCTCGGGAGAGTCGAGTTTTCTTCTGACTTACATGCGATGACTACGTCATCACCAGGACCCGAAAGAAAGTCTCGCCCGGACGCCGCGGACAGAATTCTGCGCGCCAGTGCGCGAGCGATCGTTCATTCCGGTGCAGTGGCGGTGACGATGAGCGAGGTGGCGGAAGAGGCGGCGGTCAGCAAGGGGCTCATCCACTATCACTTTCATGACAAGGAAACGCTGCTCGCCCGGCTGGTGGAGTGGACCACTCGCAGCCTTCTCGAGCGCGAACGGCGCGCGTTGGCTGACTCGGAGCCGCGCCATGCGGTGGACGATCTTTGGCGCTGGCTCGAGAGTGAGCTGGAACGCGGTCACATTAGAGTGTTGAACGAACTTTCCGAGTGGCGCGGGGAACTGGTCAGGCGGTCCATACGGGAGTCGGCGCGATCGCGACGGTTGATGGCGGCAGAGACGGTGGAGCATCTCTTCCAATTGCTGGGGTTGCGGCTTCGTGTGCCGAGCGGGCTGGTGGCCGAGGTCGTTGTTGCGTTCATGGATGGACTTGCGGTGTCGAGCGTGGTCGCGCCGGAAGCAAACCCGCGCGCCTCCTTTGATGTGATGTGGCTGGCGTTATTGAGTCTGGCGGAGTAAAAACTAAAAACTGCGAACTGCGTACTGCGAACTGCGAACGGAAATCGGAAATCGGAAATCGAGATAACTACTGCAGCTGAGAGTCAATGACTGTCATGCGAGTGCGGGCGGGAACAAGCGGTTATGCGTATAACGAATGGAAAGGAAGCTTCTATCCCTCGGGCATCAAGGCCGACGGGATGCTGCGCTACTACGCCGAGCGATTTTCGGCGGTTGAAATCAACAACACATTCTACCGCACGCCGTCGGAGAGCACTCTTCTGGGGTGGGCGGAAAGCGTGCCCGATGGCTTCACATTCGTCTTGAAGGCGTCGCAACGGATCACGCACATCAGGCGCCTGAGAGAGGTAAGCTCGGAGGTGGGTTTTTTCCTTCAAACAGCGTCTGTGCTGGGCGACAAGCTGGGACCCACACTCTTTCAGCTTCCGCCAAACATGAAGAAGGACGTCGCCAGGCTTACCGAATTTCTGGAGCTGATACCACGCGTCTGGCGCGCAGCGATGGAGTTTCGTCACGCATCCTGGTTTGACGAGGAAGTATTCGACCTGCTGCGGTCGCGCGACATCGCTCTCTGCCTGGCAGACACCGATGAAGAGACTACGCCATTTGAAGCAACGGCGTCCTGGGGGTATCTGCGGCTTCGCCGCGTGGTGTACGAGGAGTTGGATCTCGCAGCGTGGGCGGAGCGCGTATTGGCGCAGAGCTGGGGGGAGGCGTTCGTCTTTTTCAAGCACGAAGATGAGGCGACAGGTCCCGCCCTTGCGGCGCGGTTCATGAGGCTCGTGAATCCAACTCCTGATGGCCTCGCATGACTCAAAGTGACGATTCCCACCCAGCGAACAGCTAGGGCTCGCGTTGGAGGAGGGCTGCCCAGCTGGCGATTGTACTCGCCAGCCCTTCCATGACTTCGGCATCGGTGCGCCCGGAACGCTTCAACACAGAGAAGGAGTGATCGGCGTCTTCTACAGTATGAAGCGTGGCGCGCTCGCCAAGCTTGCGGATGACCGGCTCGAGAAGAGTGAGATCGGCGAGGGCGTCGCGAGTTCCCTGAAGAAAGAGCATCGGGACCCTGATCCGCGCGAGGTGTTCCGCGCGCTTCACATCCGGTCTGTTGGGCGGGTGAAGCGGGTAGCCCAAAAAGAACAATGCCTGAACATGATCGAGAGGACAGTTCGCGGCCGCCGAGGATGTCATCCGGCCGCCGAAGGATTTGCCTCCCGCTATGACCGGCAGACTGGGAAGCTCGTTCTTCGCCGCGGCAACGGCAGCGCGTACGGCAAGCTCGGCAACAGCTGGTGGATCGGGACGGGCTCGCCTGGATTCCATGTAAGGAAAGTTGAATCGCAATGTCGCGATTCCTTGCGCGGCTAGTGAGTCCGCGATCGACTGCATAAATGGGTGCCGCATGCCTGCGCCAGCGCCGTGGGCCAGAACGGCGAGCGTGTGCGGGTTCGCCGGCTCCTGCAGCAATGCTGAGAAACGCGAGGCGGCGTCATCGGAGTCAAGTAGAATCTGAAGCTCGCGCATTCGTGATTTACCCGGCTGATTTATGCGGCTTTCGATGTCCAGACTGAATGCCGATCGGAGACGAAGCTGTCGAATTCCCCCTGTGTGTCAAGAAATCTGGTCAGACAGGTAGGCACCCTCTCCCCTACTCCCCTTCGTAGATGCGCCTGACGCGCACCCTCACGACGCTGCCGCTGGTTTTCGTGATGTACTTCAACATCTCGGGCGGAGCGTTTACGACCGAAGGGCTTGTTGCGGAGGTAGGACCCGGGATGGCACTCCTGATTCTGGCGATCATCCCGCTCTTGTGGTCACTTCCCGAAACTCTGATAGTCGCCGAACTGGCAAGCATGCTTCCAGTGGAAGGCGGCTACTACAGATGGGTGGGGCGCGCATTTGGTCCGTTCTGGGCGTTTCAGAACGGCTGGCTCACATGGCTGTACTCGCTCGTGGACATGGCCATCTACCCGGTACTCTTCAACGCATATCTGGGCTTCTTTTTTCCTGGTTTGAGTGCGGCAGTGCGGTGGGGCATTGCCCTGTTGGTCATCTGGAGCTCGACGGCCATCAATCTTCGGGGCGCGTTCAACGTTGGGCGCGCGTCGGTTGTAGCTGGCGCGTTCGTGCTGACAGGCTTTCTCGCGCTTTCGCTCGCCGCACTACCACACGTTGCTCACGTCCCGTGGCAACCGTTTCTCAAGCCCGGTGAGACGCCACTTGGGGCGCTCGGCATCGGAGCGGCCATCGCGCTCTGGAACTATATCGGTTGGGACAACGCTTCCACCGTAGAGGGGGAGATCGTAGACGCGAGCCGAACCTATCCCCGCGCGCTTGCCTTCACGCTTCCATTGGTTGTGCTGGGTTACTTTGTTCCCTTGCTCGCATCACTCGGTGCTACCGATTGGACGACATGGCGCGAAGGGGGTTGGCCGGATATTGCACGTTCGGCTGCAGGCGCATTTGGGGAGCCGATTGCGATTTGGCTGGCGGTGGCGGGGATGGTGAGTGCGCTCGCCCTCTTCAACTCGTTGCTACTCGCGTACTCGCGCGTTCCGCTCGTTGTCGCGTCGGACGGCCTGCTGCCCGCGGCACTGACTCGGACAGATTCGCGAGGGACCCCGAGGAACGCGATCGTTTTTTCAGCTGGCCTGTACTCCATATTCACGCTAGTGCCATTTGCCGGACTGGTCGTAGCCGACGTGCTTCTGTACGCGCTCGCGCTGTTTCTGGAGTTTGGCGCGCTCATAGCGTTACGGATGCGGGAGCCGGGGCTACGGGGATCATTTCGAATTCCGCTCGGGACCGCGGGAGTGGTGGTGCTGGCGGCTTTGCCCGCTGCCGTGTTGGCGATTGTTGTAGCACTGGAGCTTCAGGACGTTTCCTACGGCTTGCCAGCAGTGCTGGGTGCGCTGGGAGCGGCGGCGGCTGGGCCTGTCGTGTACCTTGTGGCGGTAAGGTATCGGGGAGGTTGAAGGTTGGAACTGATGAAGATTGGAGCGCAACGAGTGCGGTGCCCGGTGCCCGGTGCCCGGTGCCCGGTTGGTACTACGCGGTGCGCGGTTCCCGGGCACGTCTCCCCCCGTAGTGCAAACTGGGCACCGGCTACCGGTCACCACGCAACGCGCTCGTTGCGGGCCGGATCGCTGTTACTGGCGCTGGTCGTTTGTATCTCATCCGCAGTCGCCCAACCCACCATCGCGTCCGATCTCTGCTCACGTGACTCGACGCGCACTCTGAACCCAAGCGCATCGCTGTACTGCATGGATCTCGTTTCCGTCCCCGATTTTCCGCTGGTGTCCGGCATAGCGGAGCTCGGTTACGCCAGATCGCCATTTGGGGTAGCGCTGACGGCTGAAGGTCACCACTTGTACGACGTAGCGCTCACGCTCAGGGGACTGCCGGATCCCAAAACGCTCGGCGACTTCTCGGTTTATGTCGCGTGGGTGACTACTCCCTTGCTCGAGCCCATGACCAAGCTGGGGGTGGTTCGGAACGGGCGAACGCCCCTTGCGACCGTAGGGCTCAACAAATTCCTCATTCTGGTTACTGCGGAGGCATCCGCAGAGGTGAAGAGCCGGAGTGGTCGCCTCGTTATTCGCGGAATGTCGCCGAGCAACCTGATGCAACCGGTCGACGTTTCCGATTTACCCCCTGGAATGGCGCGGACCCCAGCAGCGCGACCGCACGAACATGGCGGAGGCGGCTGGAGCATGCCCCCAATGCACCCGGCGGTGTCGACGATGATTCCCGGTCTCGAGATGCTCCGCCCCGACGTCGCGCCCTTTTTGCCCGGATCAGGAACCGCCGTGTCTTCGCTTCCGCTTGCTGTGCCACGCCGGGTGGTGCCACTCAAGAACGGAGATACACTGGCGCTGGAGGCTGGTCTCGTCCAAAGGACGCTTGCCGGGCGCACCTTTGCGATGTACGGCTTCAACGGTCAGTATCCCGGACCGCTAGTTCGTATTTCCCAGGGCGCGACGATCGTCGTCAACTTCACCAATCGGCTCGACATGCCGACTGCTGTGCATTGGCACGGCGTCAGACTGGACAACAGGTTCGATGGCGTGCCGCACGTCACTCAGGAACTGGTGAAGCCAGGAGGGACCTTTCAGTACGTGGTCCGCTTCCCCGACGCTGGCATCTACTGGTATCACCCCCACCACAGGGAGGACATTCAGCAGGACATGGGGCTGTATGGCAACTTGCTGGTGCGGCCCAATCGTTCAGACTACTACAGCCCGGTGAACCGGGAAGAAGTTCTGATTCTGGACGATATTCTGATCGGCGAGAATGGGCCGGTGCCGTACGGAAGCGAGGCTGTGAGCCATGCCTTGATGGGACGCTTCGGCAACGTATTCATGATCAATGGCGAGCCGCGCTACCGCCTGAACGTGAAGCGTGGAGAAGTCGTTCGATTCTTTCTGACAAATGCGTCCAACGCTCGGCCGTACAATCTCTCTTTCGGCGTCCCGATGAAGATTGTTGCATCGGACCTCGGAAAATTTCAGCGTGAGGAGTGGGTAGAAAGCGTCGTCATAGCGCCAGCCGAGCGGTATGTCGTGGAAGCGCGCTTCGATAAGGCGGGAACGGCGGCGCTTACAAACCGCGTTCAGGCTATTGATCACAATGCCGGCAGCTTCTTCGCCGAGACCGACACTTTGGGAAGAATTTTGGTAACCGGTGCCGAGGCGTCCCCGGATCATTCGGCGGCTTTTCAACGGCTTCGCCGGAATGCTGACGTGACTGCCGACATCGATCGTTACAGCCGGCATTTCGACAAACCTGTCGACCGTGAACTGATCCTCTCTCTACGCACCAAAGACTTGCCTTTTGGTCTTGTTCAGACGTTGCGTCTGGACACCGGATATGTGAATCCGGTGGAATGGAGCGGGACGATGCCGATGATGGACTGGCTGAGCACCGGTCGTCAGATAGAGTGGATTCTGAGAGACCCGTCGACGGGACAGGAGAACATGGCGATTGAGTGGAGCTTCCGGCGGGGCGACGTTATAAAGATGCGGCTGGCCAACGATCGCCATACCCTGCACGCAATGCATCACCCGATTCATATCCACGGCCAGCGGTTTCTGGTACTTGCACGAAATGGCGTTCGGAACGACAACCTGGTCTGGAAGGATACGATGCTGCTTCCCGCCGGCTCGACCGCGGACATCCTGGTTGAGATGTCGAATCCCGGGCGATGGATGCTGCATTGCCATATCGCCGAGCACATAGAGGCTGGAATGCATTCAGTGTTCGAGGTTCGCTGAGTGGGGGGTGTCAGGCCAGCTGCTGCGGTGATCGATGTAATTCCAGCACGCCGCAAGATCGAGATGGCGATCCTGGCTAAGCGGCAACCAGGTATGGCGATGCGAAGACCAATCATCTGAAAGCGTGGCAACCTGCTAGAGTTAAGCCCACGTCTCCTGATAGTCTTCAAGTGCCGTCGTTGGCGCGGTATTGCGCCACACGGTCCTTTCCCGTAACCATCGAACATCAGTAGTGGGTCCCGCCAGCCTCAACCCTCACTCTCCGTTCCCATCATGCGCTCCTGCCTCCTCCTCGCCGTGATTCTCGCCGGGCAACCGGTGCTGCTCGCCGCACAGGCCCCAACTCTATCACCGTCCACCCGCCAGTTCGTAAGCATCGAGGCGCCCGTCGTGGCGCTAACGCGAGCTCGCGTGATCGACGGCACAGGTGCACCTGCCGCAGACGATCAAACCATCCTCATCTCCAACGGCAAGATCACGGCGGTGGGAAAGACAGGCGCCATTCGGGTTCCCGCAGGAGCGCGAGTGGTGGAGCTGACCGGTCACACCGTGATCCCCGGTCTGGTGGGCCTGCACGACCACACGTTCTACACGACCAGCGCTCGCAGTTCTCAACTCAACACGAGTGCCCCGCGCCTGTATCTGGGCAGTGGCGTTACGACGATTCGCACGACTGGAAGCATGTCCCCCTATGCCGAGATCAACCTCAAGCGCGTGATCGATAAGGGGGAAGCGCCCGGCCCGCGCATGTATGTCACCGGCCCGTACCTCACGGGAGAAACGGGGGCGAGTGGCATGCACCAGCTCCTGACTCCTGAAGCCGCGCGGCGGGTTGTGGCGTACTGGGGGGAGGAAGGCGTCACCTGGCTCAAGTTCTATACGACCGTGAGCCGCGCGGCGATGAGCGCCGCCATAGACGAAGCGCACAAACGCGGTATCAAAGTCACAGGACATCTATGTTCGGTGAGCTTCAGAGAAGCGGTGTCACTCGGCATAGACAACCTGGAGCACGGGCTGTTCGTGAACACCGACTACGACACCGAAAAGAAACCCGACATGTGCCCGCAGGGGAGCATGGCCAAGCTGGGCAGCCTCGATTTGAAAAGCGACGCGGTGAGCGCGACCTTCAAGGAGATGATCGACAAAAAGGTGGCGATGACATCAACGCTCGCGGTCTTCGAGCTGTTCGTACCCAATCGGCCGCCTCTGGAGCAGCGAGTGATCGACGCGATGGCGCCGGACGTACGCACCGAGTATCTGACCACACGCTCACGCATATCCGAGAACGCAGGCTTCGGCATCAGCCCCGAGGTTTTCAAAAAGGCACTCGATTTCGAGTACGCTTTCGTTAAGGCCGGAGGCCTGCTCGCCGCCGGAGTCGATCCCACTGGTAACGGCGGAGCGCTTCCAGGCTTCGGCGACCAGCGCAACTTCGAACTGCTGATAGAGGCTGGCTTCACGCCGGTAGAAGTCATTCAAATCATGACGTCGAATGGCGCAAAAGTGCTGGGTGCCTACGACCGATACGGCTCGATCACCGTGGGGAAACTCGCCGACCTGGTGGTGATTCGGGGTGATCCCTCCACCAAGCCCGCCGACATCCGCAACGTGGTCACTGTGTTCAAGGACGGTGTGGGTTACGACGCGCCGAAACTGATCGAGTCGGTGAAAGGACTCGTGGGTATCCGCTAGGACCTTGCGAGCAACGGGCAGCCCTTGTTAATGCGTCGCAGTCGAAAACCACGGCTTCTCCGAACGTCACTGGCTGTAATGTTGCTCGCCTGGCTGGCTTGCCTTGCAGCCGTCATCGTGCACGCGCGACGCGACCAGGCGCGCGCCGCCGATGCCATAGTGGTGCTGGGAGCTGCGCAGTACGTGGGCCGCCCGTCGCCGGTCCTTCGCGCCCGCCTGGATCATGCGCTGGCGCTCTGGCGCCGGGGCCTCGCGCCACGGCTGATTCTAACGGGTGGCACCGGTGTGGGGGATACAACAAGTGAAGCCGCCGTTGGGCGCAGCTATGCGATCAAGCGAGGCGTGCCGGACAGCGCCATCTACACCGAGCACGTCGGAAGAACCACGAGCCAGTCACTCCGGGAAGTGGCAGCTTTCATGCGTGCACATGGGCACAATCGAGCTATCCTCGTGAGCGATCCATTCCATATGCTGAGATTGTCCGTGCTTGCGCGCCGTATGGGCATGGAGCCCCTGACCTCACCGACGCGCACAAGTCCGATCTCGGTCAACTCGGTCGGAGAGTGGAAGTATTTGTTCAGCGAGTCGTTCAAGGTTCCGTTTGCCTACCTGTTCGAGAGGAGATCTGACCGGTGAAGAAAAGTCATACAGTCGGGGCGCGTTGCTTCTCAGGGTTACTGCTTCTGGCGGCGCCGGTGTTGGTCGCGGCGCAGAGCGTCCCCAAGTTGGCCGTGGAGAAATACACGCTGTCAAATGGCCTGGAAGTGATCCTTCACGAAGATCGTTCAGTCCCCATGGTCGCGGTCAACACTTTTTATAAGGTCGGTTCAGCAGACGAGCTGCCAGGCCGCACAGGTTTCGCGCACCTGTTCGAGCATATCATGTTCATGGGATCTCAGAACGTCGCCGTTGGCGCGTTCGATCAGATGCTGGAAGCCGCGGGGGCGCAAAATAACGGCTCCACGACGGAAGATCGGACAGATTACAACGAAGAAATGCCCTCCAATGCGCTGCCGCTTGCCTTGTGGCTCGATGCCGACCGCATGGGGTTTCTGTTACCGACGATGGATCTGCAGAAGCTCGACCTGCAGCGCGACGTCGTAAAGAACGAGCGCCGACAGGGAGTAGACAACGTCCCCTACGGCAGGGCGTTCGAGGTGATCGGTGCCGCTCTGTATCCAAAAGACCACCCATACTCCTGGCCGGTGATCGGCTCAATGGCTGATCTGAGCGCCGCCACCCTAGAAGACGTCAAGCAGTTCTTCCGCACCTATTACGCGCCGAACAATGCGAGCATCACCATCGCGGGCGACTTCAATCGCGACTCCGCAAAGGCGTGGGTCGAACGCTACTATGGCGACATACCGCGCGGGCCCGCGCTCCCCGCGCGCCCCGTACCGGGCACCATAACAATGGGCAGGGACACGTTCCTCGTGCTCGAAGACCAGGTGCAACTTCCGCGGCTGTACAACACATGGCATTCCGTAAAATATTTCCACGAGGATGACGGGACCCTCGATATTCTCGCCTACGCGCTCGCTGGCGACAAGAATTCACGGCTGTACAAGCGACTAGTCTACGACCTGCAGGTGGCGCAGGACGTGAGCGCGTTTCAGAACAGCGGGCGCCTGGTGGGACAATTCTGGATCATTGTAACGCCAAAACCAGGGGAAACTCCCACACGAATGACGCAGCTCGTAAACGAGGAGATTCAGCGCGTGGTAAACGAAGGCATAACCGAGCGCGAGCTGACGAGAGCACAAAACACCATACGGGCGCGATTTCTCGATCGCCTCGCGGGCGTGAGGAACAAGGCTTCTCTGCTCAACACCTACAATTATTTCGTGGGAACTCCCGAGTATGTTCAGAAGGATGCCGAGCGCTACGATAGAGTTACTACGGAGGATGTGAAGCGTGTGGCTGGCAACTATCTCGGAAAGAACAAGGTCGTACTGACGGTGGTGCCTGCCGGCAAGACAAATCTGATGGTAAAGGGAGGCGCAGAATGAACAGGGAATGGGGAGTCGGGGTTGGCGGGTCGCGCCTCGTGACCGCAAGCGCCTTGGCGCTTTGCGCGCTGATTGGGCTTGCATGCGCGAGCCGACCGGCGGCCGAGGAGATGCCCATGCCAGTCATGCAACCGGCGACAGTGCCCACGGATACTCCCAAGGTATCGTCTCTGGACAGAAGCAAGCCGCCAACTTTGGGAGCCCCTCCGGATCTCACGCTGCCCGTCATGGCGCGCACGACGCTTCCGAACGGGCTCGAGCTGGTGATCGTCGAGCAGCATGAGCTCCCTGTTGCTGATTTCATCCTGCTTGTCCAAACGGGAGGGGAAGGGGATCCCGCCAGGAAGGCGGGCGTCGCATCTCTCACGGCGGCGATGCTGCAGGAAGGAACGACATCGAGAACGTCGCTCGACATCGCGGACCAGGAAGCCTATCTCGGCGCGAGCATTCAAACTGCCAGCGGGTGGGACGCTACCAACGTTGCGCTGCACACTCCCACCGCGCAGCTCGATAGTGCGCTGGCGCTCTTCGCTGACGTCGCCTTGCGGCCGGCCTGGTCAGCGAAGGAGCTGGCCCGCCTGCGCGATGAACGCATGACCAGTCTGATGCAGATCCGGGATCGCGCTCCAGCGATCGCCGACCGCGCTTACGCTTCCATTCTGTACGGGGGGGACCATCCGTATGGGCGTCCCCTCACCGGTACGGAGACCTCGACCAAAGCGATTCAGCGCGCGGACCTGCAGCGCTTCTATGGCAATTACTTTCGTCCGAACAACGCGACGATGATCATCGTTGGCGACGTGAGCGTGGACAATATCACGCAACGCGTGGAGGCCTTGTTCGGCAGGTGGTCGCCCGGCAAAGTGCCCGATGTCGAGTTCCGCGAGCCGCGGTTACCCGCCACCACCACCGTGTATCTCATCGACAAGCCGGGAGCACCGCAGT
>JACMME010000020.1 GCA_014379205.1 Gemmatimonadaceae bacterium | reverse complement strand
TGGACCGCCTCGTTGTGATCGCGGCCGGGATGAAGAGCGGGTCCCACTATCCCGAGGTGATCACGGCGTTCGAGCAGATGCCCAAGAATGCGGCCGCGATCGCGGCCAGCGTCAAGGCGTCACCGCTTGCCACGATGTACCCGAAGACGAACTGGGAAGCCTCGTTCCGCAAGGTGGGCGAGTTGTACCGTGTCACGTACGATTGGACCAGGCAGGTCGAAGGAATTCGCGCGCCAACCTTGTTGATGTTTGCCGACGCTGATGCCATTCGTCTCGATCACATCGCGGCGTTCTACCACGCGCTCGGTGGCGGTCAGCGAGATGCCGGGCTCGACGGTTCGTTGCGGGCCACCGCGCAACTGGCCATCGTGCCAGGTGCTACGCACATGGACCTCATCGGCAATCCTGCCCTTGGGTCGATCGTGGAGGCGTTCTTGTCTCAGAAGGATGCGCGCTGAGTCGGGATTCGAGTGCTGCGCTTGGGCCGCTCCGAATGCGATGGATTCACTCAGAGCGACTTGCGGAGGATCAACCACCGCGATGCGTCACGTCCGCGATCGTGCCACGGAGGATTGCGGCGTAGCTCCCGAGCAGCATTGTGCTGCTCGATCATAGTAACAACCGAAACAGAGAATTGTTTCACGGAGCGCGAGCGAACAAACACGCCAACCCCTTGGGCGAGAGTTTGACGCGACGTGGCCAGCAGTGAGCGGATACGCCGAGAGTAGGCGCTCGGGCCGTCCTAGCACCCGAGCGCCCCTCACGTTGTTACAGCGAGGCGTTGAGCTATTCTCGAACTCACCATGTCAGTTGGCGACTACTTGGACGCCGTCGTCGTGATCGTTGCCGCCGCCTGTTTGATCAGCGCAGCGACGGGTGCGGGGCGCGACACGTAGAGGGCATGACTTCCTTTGGTCTCGACAACGGTGGCGCCAGCTCGCTTGGACATGAGTCGCTGAGCATCCGGCGGAATCATCTTGTCGTCCGTAGCAACCAGATACCAACTGGGCTTGGTCTTCCACGCCGCTTCCGTGACACTGCCATTCAGAGCGTCCAGCCCCCACGGTACTTGCGACTCGGCCATGAAGCCAGCGGTTTTTGCCTCGACATCAGCTGCGAACGCCGCGGCAAATTTAGCCTTGTCGAGATAGAGGAAGCCCTCGCGTGGTGGAAGGATCGGTGGTACCGGCGCGCCGGGTGGGGGATTCTTGATCAGCGTAGCTACCGATTCGCCACTATCGGGCGCAAAAGCGGCGATGTAGACGAGCGCGGCTACCTTGGGGTCGTTGCCCGCTTCAGTGATGACGACTCCGCCATAGGAATGCCCGACGAGGATCACGGGACCGGTCTGCGCGTTGATGACGCTTTGTGTCGCTGCGACATCGCCAGCCAGCGAGATAGTCGGATTCTGAACGATGGCGACGTTGAAACCATCCTTGCGAAGGATTTCGAATACTCCGGCCCACCCAGATCCATCCACGAATCCCCCGTGCACTAGCACGATTGTCGGTCGAGCAGTCGTCCGAGGTGACCCTCCATCAGGGTTCTGCTGAGATCGCGCCTGGGATTGTGCGGTGAGAGGTGCCGCCTGAGCCGATAACACCAAGGCGGCGGCGAGAGCTTGGTACTTCATTTTCCGTCTCCTTTCATGATTGAGCCCTTCACGTCACCGGCTGGCTGCCGATGCCTGGTGAGGCCCTGTACTTGGTATACGTCACGCGGCCGCAAGTTGAAAAGCCACCGGCCTGAGGAGACGGGAAGGGAAGCGTAAAGCCGGCACGTGCTGCTTTGAAACCTTCAGGCACCGCCCTCGTATGGCTATCCAATAGGTCCCCTGCAGCAGCCTCGGCGCACCGATGGAATCTCCATGCCGGTTGCGCTTTGCCTTCGCGAAGGCTCGACAAACATGACTCGCACCACGAATGCCCGAATCGCTGGTTTCACGTTCCTCCTCTACATCGCAGCCGGACTCACCAGTATGGCCCTGTTCCGCCGGGCGACCAGCGGAGAAGGGACTGCGGCAAAGCTCGCCGGCATCGCTGAGCACGCGACAGAGGTGGGCTTCCTGGTATTGCTCGGTCTGGTCCAGTGCTTCTCCGCCATCGTACTGGCCGTCACGCTGTACGCAATCACGCGCGAGCAGGACAAGGATCTTGCAATGCTTGGTCTGACTTGTCGCGTCGGCGAGGGCATCATCGCCGGCCTTTCCATACCCGGAATGCTGACACTGCTCTGGCTGGCAACGTCCACCGGAACGAACGCACCGGCCACCGATGCAGCGCACGCTCTCGCCGCTTACCTGCTCAGGTCAGACGTTGCCTTCACCGCGACCTTCTTCGCCGTGGGCAGCACGCTTTTCTCCTACCTTCTCCTGCGCGGCCAGATGATCCCAATCCCTCTGGCCTGGCTCGGCGTCGGCGCGTCGGTGCTCTTGGTGATTTGCCTTCCACTGCAGCTGGCCGGATTCATCGACGGGCTGATTACGACGCTGATGTGGTTGCCAATGCTGGTTTTCGAGGTGCCGCTGGCACTGTGGCTACTCGCCAAGGGTGTCGCCACGCCGACCCCGGACGCAAACGTGATGATCAGATCCGCTTAACGAGGAGTTGAAGCTGATGGCGAGCACCTTCAGTATTGATCCGCCCGCATCGCAACGTTGCCTATATGGCAACCTGGTTCTCGCATTCTTCTCCATCGTCCCACTCTTGCATGGCGGCGTCCATTCTGCTCGTTCGACACGGACCTTCCGCTCATCTCCACACGGCCGGTGCGATCGACCGCACTGGGCTGCAGCAGTGGTTCGCTGCGTATGACACCGCCGGAATTGCGGCTGCAACTCGACCACCAACGGCGCTTCTTCAGAAGGCCGCTGAAGCTACGCGAATCGTCGCCAGCGACCTTCCCCGCGCCGTGACCTCGGCCGAGCAGTTGGCGCCAAACCGACCTATTGTCGTGTCGGCGCTGCTTCGGGAAACCTCGCTTGCCATTCCGCACTGGCCCACCCGTCTGCCGCTGGGAGCGTGGGCTGTTCTCATACATCTTGGTTGGACGTATCGGATGGTCCGCGGTCCCGATCCGCACGAGTCGGATCGAGATCGGGCCGCGACAGCCGCCGAGTTGCTCGCTGGCATGGTGGCCGACGGCTCGACCGCGCTAGTCGTGACGCACGGTGTATTCCGGCGAGTGCTCGCACAGCAACTGCTAAGGCTAGGCTGGACCTGCACAGGTCGGCGCGGCGGATACCGACATTGGAGTTGCTGGAGCTTCACACGTCCTGGAGGAAACCGCTAGAATCCGGCGCGCTGCTCCGTCCACGGTGCCATGCAACGAACGATGCAGGTGGCAATCGCCTTAACGGAGGGTGACGAACGCGTTTCTGCGGTTGGGAGCATTTGGTGATCCGCAATCCGCAATGCGCAATCCGGTTCATTGCAACGCCGCGCTTGGATTGCGCCCGCGTCGCAGGCGCTCCTTATTTGACCCGGCGGCAGGTGCGCTTGTGGCGAGCTAGGGATCCGATGACTTCACACAGGGGAGCCGTGATCTTCCAATTGGCCGACGGGATCGCTGTGCTCGAACGAACTCCTGCGACATTTCGCGCCCTGCTCGCCGGACTGCCGGACCATTGGACGGCCACCAATGAAGGTCCCGAAACGTTCAGTCCGTTCGATAACGTTGGGCATCTGATACACGGCGAGCGAAAGGATTGGATACCGCGAGCACGCATTATCCTTGAGCAGGGCGCGAACCGTCGCTTCGAGCCATACGATCGCTTTGCTCAGGTCAGAGAGAGTCAGGGCAAGAGCCTGACACAGCTCCTGGACGAGTTCGCGCTCTTGCGCGCTGAGAATCTGGCTACCCTGCGCGGTTGGACGCTGTCCGAGCGGGAGCTCGCGCTCGAGGGGGAGCACCCGGCGCTTGGCAACGTAACTCTACGCCAGCTTCTGGCCACCTGGGTGGCGCACGACCTCGGGCACGTCGCGCAGACGACGCGCGTGATGGCCAAGCAGTACCGAGAGGCTGTGGGTCCCTGGCGCGTTTATCTCCCCGTGCTTGATCGCTGACGCATCCGCTATGTCGGATGAGGCGTCGTACAACTATTTCCCGGTGTTTTGAAGTCGCCGCACGTCAATTTCAGGAGTATCCGCAGGATGTATCGAATTCGCCAGCAGGATCTGCCATTCCAGGGCAGCTCTCACCAATTTGTCGGACAGGACAACGGCGACGTGAATGTCTCCGTATTCCTCCTTCGAGCCCTGCCAGGCCGGGGCCCCGGCCCGCATCGTCATCCGTACGACGAAGTCCAGTTCGTGAGAGAAGGCCGAGGTCTCTGGATAGTTAACGGGGAGGAATTCGAAGCAGGCGCAGGTGACATTCTTGTCATCAAGGCTGGCGAAATTCACGGCTTTCATTGCATCGGTGACGCTCCGCTTGTTCAAGTCGACGTACATCTCAGTCCCCGCTTCATACAGGAGAACATGAGCTAGCTCTGCGAATTGCCGGACACGGCCATCGCAGGATTCTTAAGACGAGCGATACTCGCGCACGAAGCCGGCTCCGTAACACACTGCTGCCCTAAGGAGATTTTATGAAGACCTATGTCATAACCACCGGTGTGCTCTTTGGTCTGCTGACGCTGGCGCACGTCTGGCGTGTCATCGCGGAAGAGCGGCAGCTGGCGACTGACCCTTTTTACGTTCTCATCACCATTGCCTCGGCCGCTCTATGTTTTTGGGCGTGGAGGTTGCTCAGGCTCTCGCGGCAGGGTTTGACAGATCGTGCGAACCCTACTCCTCCGTAGCTGGACGGGGAGATTGCTTCGCCGCTGCGCGGCTCGCAATGACTGAGACTCCGGTAAGGTGAAGATTCGTGCGGCGACCATGGCGGACCTGCCGGCGTTACGATTGCTCATCGCGGACTCAGTGCGCGGGCTCAGCCTCGGATTTTATACTGCTGCGCAGGTTGAAGCGGCGTTGACACACGTTTTTGGTGTCGACACGCAGCTCATTGCCGACGGCACTTACTACATCGTCGACGGTACCTCAGGCCTCGCCGCGGCCGGTGGCTGGAGTGGCCGGCGGACGCTCTACGGCGGGGACCAGATGAAGAGCGCGGAAGATCCGCTGCTGGACCCAGCCACGGAATCCGCGCGCATCCGCGCCTTCTTTGTGCACCCCGATTGGGCACGGCGCGGCCTGGCGCGACGCCTATACGCGAAGTGCGAACGCGCCGCGTGGGCCGTTGGCTTCCGTAGCTTCGAGCTAATGGCCACGCGACCGGGCGAGCCGCTGTACATCGCGCTCGGCTTCTCTGTCGTTGAAAGCGTTACGCTTGCCTTGCCGGGTGGCGTTGATGTTCCGTTTGTGCGGATGAGGCGGTCCATCGACCCTCCGGATATGGCATCCGACGCGATCGCAGGCTAACCTAGCGTCGCAGCTTTCATTGAAATCGTTGCGGCAAGAACAAGATCACGAGTTCAAGAGGTGAACGGTGACCACCCGACTCGCGCTGCTGGACCTAATGGTGATTGGCGCGTATTTCGTCGCGCTCCTGTTTATCGCCTACTGGGCAGCGCGCCGCGATAAGAACGTTAGCTCCGACTACTTCCTTGCCGGGCGCGACGTGGGTTGGCTTGCTGTCGGCGCGAGCCTGTTCGCCTCCAACATTGGAAGTGAGCACCTCGTGGGGCTCGCCGGCACCGGAGCTGTCAGCGGCCTCGCTGTTGGCCACTTCGAGTGGCTCGCGAGCTTCACCTTGCTGTTGTTAGGGTGGCTGTTCGTGCCGTTCTACCTGAGGAGCGGCGTGTACACCATGCCGGAGTTTCTGGAGCGCCGGTTCAATCCCGCGTCCCGCTGGTACTTCACGTGGGTGTCCATCATCGGTTACGTCCTCACGAAGATCAGCGTCACGCTTTTCGCGGGCGGTATAGTAATGCGGGCGGTGACGGGACTGGATTTCTGGACCAGCGCGGTGATCCTCATCATCATCACGGGACTGTACACGATTACAGGCGGCTTGCGCGCAGTGATCTACACCGAAGTGATGCAAGCGGTCGTTCTGATTGTCGGCTCTGTGACTTTGATGATCGTCGGTCTAGTCGCGGTTGGCGGCTGGGACGGGCTAGCGGCCCGAGTGCCGCCTGATTTTTTCTCCATGTGGAAGCCCACCAGCCATCCGGACTTTCCCTGGACAGGAATCGTTTTTGGCGCACCGATCCTCGGCGTCTGGTACTGGTGCACAGACCAGCACATCGTGCAACGTGTGCTCGCCGCTCGAAACATCAGGGAGGCTCGCCGCGGGACCATATTCGCGGGCTTCCTGAAGATCCTGCCAGTATTCATTTTCGTGTTGCCAGGGATGATTGCCGCCGCCTTGTACGAGGATGTCCGCGGTGGCGCCGCGGATGCCGCCTACCCGCTCCTCGTAACCCGTCTCCTTCCGGCTGGCCTCAAGGGTTTGGTGCTCGCCGGGATGCTCGCTGCGCTGATGAGCTCGCTTGCGTCAGCCTTCAACTCCTGCTCGACCCTGCTCACGTGGGATGTCTACCGCAAGATGAGGCCGGACGCGAGCGAACAGCGTCTGGTCACGGTGGGGCGGGCGACCACCGTGGTCCTGGTGGTGCTTGGCCTCGCCTGGATCCCTTTCATGAAGTACGTGTCGCCACAGTTGTACATCTACCTGCAGAGCGTCCAGGCCTACATCGCACCTCCGATCGCGGCGTGTTTCCTGTTGGGCATCATGTTCCCGCGGCTGAACGGGAGCGGCGCTGTAGCCTCACTGGCGACCGGCTTCGTCATCGGTGCCGGGCGTCTCATACTCGAGCTGGCGAAGGAACGCCTTCCAGAGGGCACAGTATGGTCGTGGATTGCGGGGATCAATTTCCTCAACTTCGCGGCTCTGCTCTTTGCATTGTGCTCTGCCATTCTCATCGGCGTGAGCTTCGCGACCGCGCGACCCGCTCCGGAGCGCATTGCGGACCTCACTTACCAGACAGCGGCGCCGATCGCTGATACTGGCGAGAGCCCTCGAGACTATCGATTGAACATCATCTTGTCGGTGCTACTGGCCGCCACTATCGGAGTTCTCTGGATCGTCTTCCGGTAAGGGAGGACTTGGGGCATGCCATCCGGAGGCGTACTCGATGTACGACGTCTCGAGCAGCTGAAACATGGTTCGAGCCGTTTGGGCCGCAGGTCCGTCAATGACCATCGAAGATCATGGGTCGGCCCTTCCACATAGTTGATGTCTTCGCGGAACGACCTTACGCGGGGAACCAACTTGCCGTTGTCCTCGGTGCGGATGGCATGTCCGACGAGACCATGCAGCAGGTCGCCGCGGAGACGAACTACTCGGAAACCACCTTCGTGGCTTCAGCGCCGGAGGCTGACGGTGGATTCCGCGTGCGGATCTTTACTCCGGCTCGAGAGATCACGTTCGCAGGACACCCAATCCTCGGAACCGCCTGGGTCATCCGCCACCACCTTATGGCTAACTCGTCGGGTCCGGTGCGGCTGAACATCGCAACCGGACAAATTCCTGTTGCTTTCGAGGAGTCCTCCAGCGGTGGAGAGGTGGCGTGGTTTCTCGCACCGCCGGTTTCGCTTGGTGCTGTGTGCCCCAGGGAGCCGATGGCGGCGGCACTTGGGATATCCGCCGGGGACATCGAAACCGGGTCTCCAGTTCAACAGCTCTCGGCTGGAACGTCGGCCATTATAGTGCCCCTTTGCAGCCTCGAGGCGCTACGACGCAGCTGCCTGGATCTCGAAGCGTTCGCGCCTCTCGCCGCAGAGGGTTTCCCGCGTCTCGTCTACCTTTTCTGCCTGGAAACCCGCGACCCCACAAATAACCTCAGCGCGAGATTCTTCTTCGAGGCTCATGGGGTACGCGAAGATCCGGCCACGGGAAATGGCGCGGCATTTCTCGGTGCGTACCTCCTGGAGCATCGGCTCTTCACCGGAACAGACCTGTCCTTACGGATCGAGCAGGGATATGAGATTCGTCGACCCTCCCTGGTGTTGTTGCGCGCTCGAATGGTGGGTAACCGCCACGAAGTGAGTGTAGGCGGCAACGTGATTCCTGTCGTTCAGGGAGAGCTACTGTGATTAGAGACCGCGTCGTCTCGCAGCCACTAACTCTTTAGTACGTGCCCGAGCTCCGGCGAATGGACATCATGTCAATAGCCGCTGAGTTCTCTGGACGCACTGCGCAGTGCTCCGAGCCCCTGAGTTACACAGCACAGGAAATCCTCTTCAGCTAGCCAGGCCAACCTTCTGCAACAGCTTTTGAAAACGAGCTTCGCCACGCAGGGAATCGAAGTGCGGATGCACTTTGAGATACACGACAAAGCCACCCTTTGCGTCGTACGTTTTCTCCAGCCACGTGAGCGCCTGTTCCCGCTCGCCGAGGCTCGCGTAGCTCCTCGCCAGATTCCACGCGACGTAGGGTTTCGCTCCATTGCGCACCCACTCGGACTCGCTTGCGGCGATCTCCTTGCGAGCCTCATCGAGTCTCCCCATCCGGACATACGCCCAGCCGGGAATGGGCCAACCGGACTTCTCGTACGTCGAAAACGCCTGCGCGAAACGGCCCTTATGAAAATAGGCGTCACCGATCTGGAATAAGGTGCCCAGCGAGTCCCGGACAAGACCGAGGTTTTTCTCGAACTCGCGGATTGCGTCATCGTAGCGTCGGCAGTACAGGTACACCTCTGCGAGGCCACTCTGGCGGTGAGCGACCCCCGGACTATACAACACCGCGTTCTGCGCCTCCGCGACCGCTTCCTCGCACCGCCCCATGCGCATGAAGAGCTGACCCAGCTCATGATGTGCGAGGCTATTGTGCGGATTGAGCTGGATTGCGCGACGGAACGCCCTTTCCGCAGCTGGCCAATCCCGGTCGATCCACATCCGCAGCAGGCCAAGCGCATCGTAGGCGTCGGACAGAGCAGGGTCCAGCGCGAGCGCTTTCTCAATGGCGCGCTCAGCCTTTTCCTTGTGCGAACGCATGACATACGAGACGGCGACCTTGGCATGCGCAAGCGCGAAGTTGGAATCCTTCTGAATCGCCTGCTCCAGGTAGGTTATATGCCGATCCGAGTTCGCATCCCGAGCGCTCTGGAGATACAGCGCGAACGCTTCCGGATTTACCTGCGGTGCCACCTGGATCAGACGCGCCGACTCTTGGGGAGTCAATTGCACTTGCAGCTCCCGAGCGATCGCCTGCGTGACCTCCCTCTGGAGCGTTAGCACGTCGCCCTCGAGACGCTCGAAGCTACGACTCCACAGGACGCGCTCCGTCTCGGCCTCCACAAGGTTGACCGTTATGCGGACGCGCGGTCCCACTCGATTAACTGATATTTCGACCAGCGCATCCACGCCGAGCTCCCGACCGATCTGTCGCGAAGATTTCTGCGTGTTTCTGTACTGCGCGACCGAGGTTCGCGATATCACCCTGCGAAGACCGCTGAGCTCGGAGAGGCGATTGATCAACAGATCGGTCATGCCGGCGGACAGATCGCCCTCCGCCGAGTCTCCGGAGAATGCGGTTACAGGCAGAACTGCCAGCGAGTGGACACGTGCCTCCGGACGCGAACGAAGCGTGACTCCAGCCAGGACCAGAAGCAGGAGCAGAATCGCGATACTGATGTAGCGCAGGGCACGAGCACGTGACAGGGGACGACGTAGGGTGCCGCCCGCCTGTACGGTACGCAGGTCGGCCAACAGATCACTGGCTCGCTGGTAGCGCCGTGCCGGTTCCTTTTCGAGACATCTACTCACGATTGTGGCTAGTCCGGCGGGAATCTCCGTACGGAGCTCGCGGACGGAATTCGGCTCGTCGTGCCGGATGGCGTAGATCATCGCATCGTCGCTTTCGCTGCGGAACGGGCGCTGCCCCGTGAGCATCTCGTACAGCACTGCGCCGAGACTCCATAAGTCCGAGCGCGCGTCGACTGCCTCGCCGCGTGTCTGTTCGGGACTCATGTAGGCCACGGTTCCCAGGGTGGTGCCTTCTCGCGTCACATCAACCCCGGACATTTTGGCGAGCCCGAAGTCGACGATCCTTACCACTCCCGCATCGGTGATCATCACGTTGGCCGGCTTGACGTCCCGGTGCACGATTCCGGCCTCGTGAGCGCGGTGCAGCGCTTCGGCTACCTGGACGATGTACTCGAGGGCCTTTGCGATCGGTAAAGGCCCGCGCCCAATCTTCTTCTTGAGCGTCTCGCCACCGCAATACGCCATGGCAATGAAGAGCTGTCCCGCGTCCGTCTCTCCGATCTCGTGGATCGCGCAGATGTTCGGATGATCCAGCGCGGAGGCGGCTTTGGCTTCGTGCGCGAATCTCCGCTTCGCGTCAGCCTCGGCGTTTAGGTGGTGCGGTAGAAGCTTGAGCGCGACAGTTCGGTCGAGTCTCAGGTCCACGGCCTTGTAGACGCGCCCCATTCCCCCGGCTCCGATCTTCTCGAGGACCTGGAAGTGGGCGACCTGCTGACCCAGAAGCGGGTCCACGCCATTCTCACCGGCAGAGTGCGTGTCGCCCAGGAGGATACCGGTGGCTTGTGCAACCCGTGGCCCCAGCAATCGATCGCCGTATTCGAAGGCTTGCGCAGCATCTGCTACAAGGGCCGTGAGCGCGGTGCGAAGTTCCTTATCCGTACCACACGCCTGATCGAGGAACGCTTCACGCTGCTCCGGTGGCAGCGCCCAGGCTTCCTCAAAGAGCCGTTCGAGCCGGTCCTCGCGGAAGTTGTTCACTACGGCGATTCAGGGTGCAGGTCGTGACGTATGTCCTGGTATAGCCGCACTTGAGCGAGCCCCCAGCCACGACTGACCGTCGCTGTCGAGATCCCGAGCGCTGCCGCAGTCTCCAGGATCGTCATGCCACCAAAGTAGCGGCACTCAACAATGCGGCTTTGTCGCTCGTTTACTCGCTCAAGCCGCTCCAAAGCCCCGCCAAGAGCCAACAGCAAATCGGCAGTGTCGTCAGACAAGGGGAGCTCGCCTTGCAACTGCTCACCAAGCTCTTCGAGCGACAGCTTCGGCTGATCGCCGCCACGCTTCTGCGCCCGGCGGTCACGCGCATAGTTCACCAGTATGTGGCGCATGGCCTTCGACGCGGTCGCGAAGAAGTGTGCGCGGCTCTCCCAGCTAACCCGGCTCTGGTCGACAAGCTTGAGGTAAGCTTCGTGGACCAGCGCGGTCGTGTTGAGGGTCTCGTCACCCTTCCAGCGCCGCCGCTGGCGGTGCGCCACGGCGCGTAGCTCCTCGTAGACCAGCGGAAACAGCCTGTCGAGCGCTGTGCCGTCGCCCTGCTCCAGCGCCTCCAGCAGCCCGCTGACCTCTCCTTGTGACGCATCGTCCATAAGCGACTCACACCTACTCGGTACCGCAGCCGAAGAGTGATAAGGAATCTGTCGTTTCAGTGTATGTGCAGGCAGGGGCTACGCAAGCCCTTCACGGTGCGTTGAGCTGGCTCCAGCGTGCAACGGCACGGTGCCCGTCCCTTGGGTCGACAGCGAGCGCTGTTCGCCACTTTCTAGTCACTACCCACCACCAAGCTACGGAGGTTTGCAAAATGCCCACACGTCCCGCTTGTCCTGGCCGTCGAAACACTCCGCGTTGCGTGCTCGCTCGAGTGCTCGCGGTGGTCGTTCTTTCCGTTCCAGCCGTCATGCTGGTGGCGTGCGGGGACGAGCCTATCAGAATCCTCCCAGATCTTAAAGTGGACACCACGACATTCGCCGGAAGGTGGGAGGGAGTCGTGAGCGGGAGCGGCGGTGACGCCAGCCTCGTCATGACCCTGAACGCCGACTCCACGTATTCGGGGGAAGGAGGTAACCCTTTCTACTGTAATGTCATTGGTACCTGGACGGTGTCCGGTGGTCAATTCACTTCCACCGGCCGCGCCTGCAATGCTGCCATTGTCACTTCCGTCGCGCCCTCCAACAAAACGCGGCTTACCGGGACGTGGAGCGCGACAAACGGGACAAGCGGGACCTTCAACGTCGCTAAGCAACCTGAACCTTAGCGACGTCGCGGGCGCCTACGTCATTGCTTATCTACTGACGTGAGTGTGCACTCGCGGGTGCTTGCTGTATATCCGCTACAGAGCCACGTTAGCGTTATCCAACGCTATTGAGTGCTCGTCCCATGATGTAACAGCATGGCGCACTTTGCTGCGGCATCGCCCGCTCTCCGAACCCGTATACCACAATCGTCTCATGCGAAAAACCGCGGCTCCTCTAGTGGCGATTCTCGTCTTGTTCGCCTGTCAATCCGCTACACCGGATGCCAGCGAACCCGCGATCCAGGCTACGAGCGCGGATACCGCGTTCCATCCCGCGTGGTCGCGCAATTCGGTGATCTACGAAGTGAACGTGCGACAGTACACTCCCGAAGGCACCTTCGCCGCGCTGCAGCAACATCTCCCCCGGCTCAAGCAACTGGGTGTCGACATACTCTGGATCATGCCGGTGCAGCCCATCGGCAAGAAAAATCGCAAGGGCACGCTCGGCAGTTATTACTCTATCGCCGACTACACCGCGATCAATCCCGAGTTTGGAACCGAAGCCGACTTCAAGGCCTTCGTGGACGCGGCTCACCAGCAGGGAATGAAGGTCATTCTGGACTGGGTGGCCAACCACACCGCGTTCGATCACCACTGGACGGTGGATCACAAGGACTACTACACGTTGCGGAACGACGGAAGCATATCCGTGGCGCGCGACCTGGAAGGGAAGGAAACGGACTGGAGCGACGTAGCGGACCTGAACTACAGCAACGCCGAGATGCGGCGGGCGATGATCGCCGAGATGAAGTGGTGGCTGGACAATATGGGCATCGACGGCTTCCGCTGCGACGTCGCCGGCTTTGTGCCCTACGACTTCTGGAGCGTGATGCGGCGCGAGCTCAAGCAGTCGCATCCCGACCTGTTTCTGTTGGCCGAGTGGGAGGATCCGCGTCTGCACACGTCGTTCGACATGACGTACGGATGGGATTTCCTTCACATACTCAATGACATCGCGCAGGAGAAAAAGACCACCGCTGTGCTGGATGACTACTTCGCGAAGCACGACACGGAGTTTGGCGCGGGTGCATACCGGATGTACTTCACCAGCAATCACGATGAGAACAGCTGGCAGGGAACTGAGTTCGAGCGCATGGGCGCTGATCATCTGCCAGCGTTCGTCCTCAGCACGACAGTGGAGGGTTCCATGCCGCTGCTGTACACGGGACAGGAAGTGAGCATGAAGAAACGGCTGCGGTTTTTCGAGAAGGATACAGTCGACTGGAATGGTCCGTCGCTGGCTACCTTTTACCGCTCGATCTTCGACCTCAAGCACAGCCAGCAGGCACTCTGGAACGGCCCATGGGGCGGCGAACAGACAAGGGTGAAGACGAACGGCGGCCGGTTGGTGTACGCCTTCACGCGGGAACGTGGAGAGAACACCGTCCTTGTGGCGGTGAACTTCGGCGATGCCGCCGCCAGCGTCTCATACGAAGGCTTGCGGCGGCCGGGCGATTACACCGACTGGTTCGACAAGGCAAAGGTTGCGCTAGCTGCAACTGGTAACCTGGAAATTCCGGCGCACGGGTATCGCGTGCTCGTCAGGTGAAGGAATCTTGAATAGTGATCAGTCAGCCGGTCGCGAGGCCCTGCGTGGCCTGGCTCGCTGGTCGGGTGCGGGGGTCGCATTACTCAGCTTTGTATGGATTTGCGGCGTCATTGCGGTGACGATGGCACGAGCCGCGCGTGCGGCCCGGGTCTTCCATCGAGCATCCCGAACATGAGTCGTATCTCGTTGGTGTTGGGAAATCCGGCGGTTTCTGGACTCTCTTGGGTCCGCCGCTCGTGTTGGTGGCGGTTTGGCTGTGGGTGCGGCGATCGAGACCCGCATAACAGACAGCTTACAAAACGGCCACTGACGAGAGCTCGCAAGAACGGGCATTGACGACCAAAGGTTCGACAGGATGACGCGGATTGAGCGGATCAAGCGGATCAATCTGTGCGGGGTGTAGCCTCGACGTCGTTCAACGCGGTTATAGGAGGGATTTACCCGTCCTTAAGCAGAGCACGAACATCGAATATTCAGGCTCGATTAACTGCAGCATCGCTCGTCATTGCCGGGAACAAATCCGCTTGATCCGATCAATCCGCGTCATCCTTTCGAACCTTTGGTCGTCAATGCCTGTCACGCCCGCTAGTGGAAATCACGGAATCCAGCTTGCGGCGGATTGATGCCGGCGCTCGACATGTATCGGCTAACAATGAGCATTCCCCTCAGCTTCCTGACAAGCGCATGGCGATCGACCACGGCTCGGTTGCAGAGTTGATCTCTCAATCAGGTCGCCTCCAGCATCAGCTCACGGAATCGCTTCACATCCTTGACGCGCGGGATATTGTTGAACAAGACGTACGCATCGACTGTGGTATCAGTCGGTAACCAGTCGATGATCTGCAGAAGTTCGGCATCGGTGTAATTCGCGTAGTGGCTCTTGTTCCCGTGCAAGCGCCAGTAGAGCAGCTCCGGCGTCACTGTAGGCCGTATAAACGGATCCACTGCGTGCACGAGGTCGAGCTCGTGGCACAGTGAGAGCGTCAACTCGTCGGACCATGGGCCACGAGGCTCCCAGAGCAGGCGGACGTTGGCGGGACGTTGGATCGCGGTGAAGAATCGCTGCATGGCCGCGACGTTATCAGAATTCGCCTTGAAGCTCGCCGGGCACTGAAACAGGATCGCAGTCGCGTGCAATGCTTGCCGGGCTTCGAGTGTTGTCTCCCACGCCGCGACCGTCGTGTCGTTTAGCCGGAACCCGCCCGCCTCCGCACGCTCACGATCGCTGAACGTGCGACGCATTCTCCGGTAGGTACTACTCGTGCCGAAGTGGGTGATCACCTGCCACGCCTTCATCGTGAACTCGAAATCCACGGGTGCCTGCGCTCGCCACTTCGCGATCGTTGTTAATGGCGGAGGGTCGTAAAAGGTCTGCTGTACTTCGACGATACGAAATTGCTTGAAGTACGCCGCTGCTCCGATGGTAAAGCCGCACATTCCAAGCTTCATCGCCATATTCGTCGCCGAGGACCGGTTCAAGGGGTCAGAGTCGTTGAAATCGTACAGCGCGGTGCTCGCGTCTGAGCGCGAATTGTGACGCAACCGCTCTAACCCGCGATCCAGGCAAGCCTGAATCTCTAACGCCCGCTCGAAAGCTCCAGGACATGGCTCTGCATCGGTCCCAGCGTTCGTAGAGGTACGTAATTCCGAATCCTTCCATCCGATCGCACCTGCACTCCCGCTGCCTCTGGGCCGCCGAGCAGATTTTTTACGGTGTATCGGCCCGCGGGAAGGGCGCGCGCGTCGGATGAGAGTGTCACTCCGGATATCGGTGTCGCGCCAAGGTT
Source organism: Gemmatimonadaceae bacterium (assembly GCA_014379205.1). Classification (GTDB taxonomy): domain Bacteria; phylum Gemmatimonadota; class Gemmatimonadetes; order Gemmatimonadales; family Gemmatimonadaceae; genus JACMME01. Next base: position 3,580 of record JACMME010000020.1, on the reverse strand, counting down.
AATGATCACCAGAACCGCACGACCGCGCTCGCGGCGCAGGTAAGCTGCCACCGCGTCGTTGTTGGCGGCGATCGGGACAAGCTCACCGGTGCCGAGGGCGGAGTGAGACGTTCGAAGATGGATGAGCCGGCGATGCAGGTTCAGCAGCGAGCTGGTATCAGCGTCCTGAGCCTCGACGTTTGCGGTGAGCGAGTCCGTCTGCAGCGGCTCCCAGGCCGCGCCCCGAGTGAAGCCCGCTCCCGGACCGCGACTCCAGTGCATGGGCGTTCGCAGTCGCTCATCGGGCTTGTTCCCGGTCATTCCGATCTCCTCCCCATAGTAGATGAACGGGAGCCCCGGGAAAGTCAGCAACAAGGTGACGGCCAGTCTGGCGCGGTTGATGTCTCCGCCGAGCTCCGTCAGTGTACGGGTCTGGTCGTGGTTGCGGAGGAAGGGTGACCAGCGGTTGGCGGGCAGCTCCCGCTGCAGCCGCAAAACGGAGGGAAACAGGTTCTTCATCGAGCCCGTCTTTACGGCCTCGAAAATCGCGTCGGACACCGCGAAGGCAAAGTGTGCGTCGAGCTGGTCGGGGTAGTAGGGAAGCATCGCACCGGTGCTGTCCCACACCTCGCCAATGGTGAACGCGGTAGGCGCGACCCGTCGAATACTGGCGGCGTAATCTCGTAACAGGGCGTGTGTGCCGGGCGTGTGCGACAAGCGTCCGTTTTCTTCAATGAGATAGGGGATGGCGTCGAGACGGAATCCGTCCGCGCCCATCTCCTCGAGCCAGAAGCGGGCGATCCTGTTTGCCTCTTCGCGTACGGCAGGGTTGGCGTAATTCAGATCTGGCATCCCGCTCCAGAAGACTCCGTAGTAGAACTCTTCGCGCTTGGGTGAGCGATGCCAGACTTCCTGTCCCCACGGTCCCTTCTCATTCGGATTTGTGGCTGACCACCTGAACCAGTCGCGATACGGAGAGCTCGGGTTGAGCAGAGCTTCCTTGAAAAAGGGGTGCTCGCTGGATGCGTGGTTCAACACCATGTCTACCAGCACCCGGATGCCGCGGCGGTGCGCTTCGGCTACTAGTCGCTTGAAGTCGTCGTTGGTGCCGTAGTCTCGCTCCACGCGGTAGTAGTTCGTTGCGTCGTAGCCGTGATAGCTCGGCGATTCGGCGACCGGCATGAGCCAGATGCAGCGGGCACCCAGATCACGCTGTGTGCTCGGGGATCCGTCATTGATATAGTCGAGCTTCTGGATGAGCCCGTTCAGGTCACCAACTCCATCAGCGTCGCTGTCGAAGAAGGAGCGGACGAAGATCTCGTAGCAGACCGCGCCGTTCTTCCAGTCTGGCGCCGGGGAAGCGCTCGTTGGCTGCGCGGCGACTGGAGCAACTACGAGAGCGGCGTACAGCGACACGACGGCAAATCGGTGCATAATTCCTTTCCGGGCTGACGACTCTTGACGGGTAACAGGATCGAGGGCGAGAAGCGTAGCACTGCTGTGGGCATGGCAGCAAGCGTTTCGCTACTGACACATTTCTCGTATGAGTGAGTCGTTCTCAAAGCGGGGGGGCGCTGGTATCTTCGTTGCCGCGCAATTGCGACAAGTACAGCGCTCCGGATGTGCACTCATCCAATGAACCCGAGGACTCCCGATGGAGAGACAGCGCCTGAGTTTCTGGCAGATGTTCAACATGAGCTTCGGCTTCCTCGGCATCCAGTTTGGTTGGGGGCTGCAGCTCGCGAACATGTCGGCGGTGTACGAGCGGCTCGGAGCGCGCCCTGACGAGGTGCCTCTGCTCTGGCTGGCTGCGCCGGTAACGGGGCTACTCGTGCAGCCGATCGTCGGCGCCCTGAGCGACCGCACGTGGGGAGCACTCGGCAGACGCCGGCCCTACTTCCTCACTGGCGCCATCCTCGCGTCGGTAGCGCTCTTTTTCATGCCGACGTCGAGCGCGCTATGGATGGCCGCAAGTCTGCTCTGGGTTCTGGACGCGTCGATCAACATCTCGATGGAGCCTTTTCGCGCCTTCGTCGCTGACAAGCTCGTTGTGTCTCAGCGCACTGCCGGTTTTGTCATGCAATCCTTCTTCATCGGCATTGGCGCGAGCATGGCCAACGCACTACCTCTTGTATTCAGCTGGATGGGGGTGCAGGGAAGTACGGATAGCGGCATTCCGCTATCTGTGAAGTACTCATTTCAGGTCGGAGCGGTAATCTTTTTTCTGGCCGTTCTTTGGACGGTCATGACAACCAGCGAGTTTCCCCCTGAGGACATGGCCGCCTTCGAGCGGGCGCGAAGGGAACGGGGCGGCCTCGGTAATCTTCTGAGTGAGATCGGCGCATCCATTCGCGAGATGCCCGCAACGATGCGACAGCTCGCCGTGGTTCAGGTATTCACCTGGCTCGGCCTCTTTTGCATGTGGCTTTTCTTCGTTCCCGCCACCGCGCGACACGTCTTCGGAGCCACCGACCCGCAGTCCGAGCTGTATACGCAGGGAATAGAGTGGGGCGGATTTGCGTTCGCATTCTATTCGATTACGTGCTTCATCATAGCGCTCGCTCTGCCAAAGCTGGCAGCCGCCACCAGCCGAAAAACGGTGCACGCGGGGGCGCTTGTCTGCGGCGCGGTTGGCCTGCTGTCGGTTTACCTGATTCACGACAAGTACGTTCTCTTGCTCAGCATGGTGGGTGTGGGGATTGCGTGGGCGTCCATCCTGTCAATGCCATACGCAATCCTGTCCACCGCGCTACCGCCCAACCGGATGGGCGTGTACATGGGAGTGTTCAACTTCTCCATTGTCATACCGGAGATCATCGCGGCGGTAACCTTCGGGCCGCTGATCCGCCTCGTTTTCGGGGAAGCCAACCCGAACGCGTCGCTGTACGTGGTGATGCTGGGCGGTGTGAGCTTGCTCACTGCCGCCGTCTGTGTGGGATTTGTGAACGACGTTGGGGGACGCGACGTGCCGGAGGGGGCTGTGATCGCGGGTGACGCCAAGGAAGCGCTGTCAGTTCAGCAGTCGGCTCAGCCGGTTCCGAGCAGCGGGCTGGTGGACGAGCAAAAGAAACGGTAACAGCGTCGTGCCCGGTAAGCTCCGATCACCTCACACGCGCTGCGGCTACTTCGCGCTGCGTGCCTACTCTGGCCCGATGGGCGTTGCGCGTCGCGCCGAGGTGTGAGCCGTCGTCACGAACAGAACGGCGATTGCAGCGCATATCAATAGTGATCCCGCCAGACGGATGACGTTCTCCGGATTGCCACCCAACCACGCGTCATAGTACAGCGGCAGCGTGAATATCTGGATCATCATGGGGATCACTATGAACATGTTGAAGATCCCCATGTAGACTCCCACGCGATCCTGCGGAAGGCTGCCGGCCAGCATGACGTACGGGTTGCCCATGATGCTTGCCCATGCCAGCCCGATGCCAACCATCGGGATGAACAGCAGCGCCCGGTCGTGAATGGCAGGAATCGAAAGCATTGCGAGGCCCGCGAGCGTGAGGCAAATGCTGTGCATTACTTTCGGACCGAAGCGGCGCGTAAAAGGAACGAGTGCGAACGCGCCGACGAAGGCGATAAAATTGTAGAACCCGCC
>JACMME010000186.1 GCA_014379205.1 Gemmatimonadaceae bacterium | reverse complement strand
GTTCCGGACTCAATGACTCGTCATCTACTCGCGGCCTGCTTCCTCCTTCCCGCGATCGCGTGCGAGCGGGTCGATGACCGGCCCGCCGACTCTGCCCGGGCTTCCCGTGCGGCGCTCACCATCACAACCGAGCGCCGGGGCAACCTTCAGATCGTAGGAGCCGATACTCTCAGCGAGTCCGCTCGTGTACTCGCCCTCTTCCCTGAACCGGACGGCGCAGCAATCGCGTTCACCTTCGCTGATTCGGCCGGCGATGTCTCTTCCGCGCTTGGTTTGCTGGACAGCGGTAAGGAAAGCGCGCAATTGATCTGGCCCGATTCGGTGACGAACGTAACCTGGCCGGGCCCACACACGCTTTCCTGGACCGCCACGAGCGAACACGGCGGCGTGCACGCAGTGGTCAATGTTCACAGCGGCGAGCTCGCGCACATGGAGGGAGAACACCCCATTCGGCCGGTCGCGGTCCCGCCTGGCAATGCAGAAGCTGCGGAATCGTCCGGTCGTGCCCGCGCGACCGCCTACATCGATTCTGTTCGTCTCCAGCCTACCGGCGTTCCGTCGCAGGGAACGTTGCGCTACACCGTCACGCGTTTCATGCAGTCACCGACGGACTCACTTGTTGCCTTCTATGTCATCGCCCGGAGCGGCGAAGCAAGCGAGCGCATGAACCCTGCCTGGTACGCTCTCGACCTTCGAACGGGGATGGCGGCTCCCCTGGACAGTCTGACGGGCACAGCCAACGCGCTTGCGGAAACGGCCGCGGCGTGGATCGAGAATGACCGCTTCGTGTACGTCAAAGGACTAACCTTGCACGAGGCAAAGGTGCGGCGGCCGTAACGGTCTTCCGCTGGAGCTCTCGGCAAGCGCTGCCCGGCAGCCCTTGTCGCCATTGCGATCCCCGCGCGCGTTGCTGTTGCGCTATCTTGATTGCCATGCCTGACGCCGAATCATCCTCCGAGCTTCTCGACTCTCTCAGAGCAGCGTTCACCGGCCAGTACGACATCGAGCGGCCGCTCGGCGTCGGCGGCATGGGAACGGTTTTCCTTGCAAAGGACATGACGCTCGACCGCCAGGTCGCCATCAAGGTGATCATTCCCGAGCTGGCGGCCAGCAAGGCGTTCCGTCAACGCTTTCTCAACGAAGCGCGCACCGTTGCAAAGCTCAGGCACCCGAACATTGTCGCCGTGCACGCCGCGGGCGAAGTAGCTGGAAGCTTGTATTTCGTTATGGAGTACGTACCGGGAGAAAGTCTTCGGGATGTGATCGACCGCGAACCCGTTGCCGACCGCGCCCGCGCTACCGCGATCCTTCGAGATCTGGCGAGCGCGCTCGACTACGCGCACACGCATGGCGTCATCCATCGTGACATCAAGCCTGAAAATATCCTGATCGACAGGGATAGCGGGCGCGCCATGCTCACGGATTTCGGAGTCGCCGGCTTGACCGAGCCCGGTGCCGCGGAGGAGCGGATGACCGGTACCGGAATGATCGTCGGATCGCCGCGATACATGAGTCCGGAACAGGCGGCCGGAGAAAGGCAGCTCGACGGGCGAAGCGACATCTATTCCCTGGGACTCGTGGGATACGAAATGCTCTCCGGTGGTCCGACGTTCGCCGGTACCAGCGCCGTCTCAATCATCACGAAGCAGATCACGGAGAAGCCCACCCCTCTCGCAGAGAAAGCCAGGGGAGTTCCTCTCGCCGTCGCGGCGTCGATAGACAAGGCGCTCGAGAAGGATCCGGCGAACCGCTGGCAGACAGGGGCTGAATTCGCCCGAGCCCTGGCAGATGACGCGCCCAGCCCGCTGTATCTCGGGGGGCGGCGCTCAGCCAGGCAGAGGCGCACGCGCCTTCTTGTTGCGGGGGCTATCGCGGGGGTGCTGCTTGTCGGCGTTCCGATTGCCTGGCGGCTATCCGCCGCGGGCACTGGCGCACCAAAGGGAATCGACCCTCGAAAATCATTCTTCGTTGCGCCGTTCGAGAATCAGACGAGCGACCCTTCGTTAGCCTGGCTGCGAGAGGGAAGCGTCAACATGCTGACGCTCAATCTCTCGAACTGGAGCGACCTGAATGTCGTGGATTACGAGCGCACTCTCGACCTGTTGCGCGATGCCGACATCGGCGAAAACTCGCGTGTTGGGCTCGAGGCCGCGAGAGGAATCGCGCGCGAAGCGGGAGTCTGGACGGTGGTTCTGGGCCAGATCACGCGCGGCTCGGATTCGCTTAGAGTCATGGCACGTGTGTTCGATGTAGCATCCGGAAGGGCTGTTCAGCAGGCGGAGGTGGCGGCAGCCGCAGGTTCCGATCCGCGTGGCCTGTTCGACCGGCTTTCTCGCGAGCTGCTGGATCTCGCCGGCGCCCCGCCAATGACTCCCGAGATGGCGAAGACCACCACGTCCTCGCTCGAAGCCTACAAGGCGTATCTGACGGGAGTGCATGCTCTAGATGGTTGGGAATTCGACGTGGCCGATTCTGCGCTCGCGCTCGCGATACGCGCAGATAGCACTTATGCGCTGGCTTACTACAAACGCGCTCTTCTGAGTGGATGGAAGAAGCCCGGCGATACGATTGGAGTTCATTTGATCAGACTCGCGGCGCGCTACGCCACACGACTCCCCCCCAGAGAGCGTGGAATCGTGGATGCCTACATGTCTGTGGCCGAGGGTAACGCGGCCGCGTTTCGTGGCGACACAGCGACCTCTCGGCGGCAATTCACCGCCGCGCAGGGAAAGTACGCGGCGCTTCTGGCGCGTGACTCGACGGATGCGGAAGCCTGGTATGGAATGGGTGACGCGTACTTCCACACACCTTCGCCCAATACAGCCGCTCTCAGCTTCAACTGGACGCGCTCATTGCGCGCCTTTAACCGGACACTGGCGCTGGATTCAACATTCCACCTGGCTTATCCGCATACGCTGCAGATCTATAGCATGGCGGCCACACGGGGCCAGAGCCTCATTCTTGTTGGCGACAGCGTCATAGGCTTCGAATCGCAGGCTGCAAGCGAGGCCTTTGGGCGGGACCGCGTCCTCGAGGCCCGAAAGCTGGCGAGTGTGCGAGCAGTTCAGGATGCGCGGCACTGGGTCGAGACAGATCCGGATGCGGGCGAAGCGCACCTCGCTCTGGCGGATGCGCACGTCGCGTCCAACGATCCAGCCGCGGCCGCCGCCGGCCTTCGACTGGCAATGTCGCGTCCAACGGTGCGCTCGCCCATACTTCCGTACCGCATCGCCACTCTCGAGCTTGCAAGTGGGCGTCCCAAGGATGCGCTGGCCTCGCTGCGCCAGGCGATGCGCACGTACGGCTACGACTCCCTCTCCAGAAACGCCTCCGGACTGCAGTACTTCGGTCACCTTCTGGGTGCGACCGCCGTCGCCGCTCACGCAGGTTCTATCGCTGACATGAACGCGATGTTCAGGCTGATGGAGCGCGTAGTACCAACCTTTCCAGAGCCAGGAAAACCCGGAAGCATGGTCCCAAGCAATACCTACACGCGGACCTTCGCTGCCTTCAATCTCCTTGCGATGGGAATCGACCTCAAGGAGGTGAAACGCGACGTCGATGGAGCGATGCAAAAGCTCGCGTCTTATGGCGACAAGCTCCCCGCCGAGCAACGTCAGATGGCCATCATGCTTCCCTACTACGCTTATATCCTGGGGCGGGACACGAGCTACCTGGCCCCGCTGAAGCGGGCAGCTGGACCCTCGGTTGCGGCACCGCCGGTCTACCAGGCATTGGCGGCTATTGAAGTGGGTGACACTGCGCGAGCGGAAAAGATCGCGGCGCAGTTCGCGCGCGGCGACACTATCAAGTCAAAAGCCTCCGGGCAACAGGGATTGCTCGATGCTTTTGTGGAAGCCGAGGTACTAACCATTCTGGGCGACACGAGAGGTGCCGCTGCCACTTACGAGGCGATCGATCCAAATCGCTTCATGACCCAGGGGTTCCCTGATCCCCGGTGGCCATTGTATGCCCGTTCTTTCCTCGCGCGCGGCCAGCTCTACGAACGGATTGGCGACAAGGCAAAAGCGGAGGCGGCGTACACTACTTTTCTGGATCTGTGGAAGGACGCCGATCCTAAATTGCAACCGCAGCTGCAACGAGCTCGGGATGGATTGGCACGACTCAAGGATGCTTGATTCCACGCTTCCCGCATCTTGGTCTTCCTTACGGGATGCTCCAGGTCTAAAGCCCGACGTGAAATGTTGGATGGACAGCTTACACCTCACATATGTTGGGAGCAGGAGCTTGGATGACAACCAGTGATGGAATCAAGGTGGTTTTGAGCGGTGAAAATTGCCGCGACTGGAACGGCATTCATTACAGGGAAGGCATGTCTCGCAAGAACGTGGGTGCCACCAAACTTTCGATGAACGTTGCGACAATTCCGCCAGGTGGGGTTGCGTTTGCTCACGTTCACGTGGACTTCGAATTGATGCTGTACATTCTCGAGGGTCGAGTGCGCCACGAGTACGGCGACGGTCTTACCGAAGTGGTCGAGAACAAAGCTGGCGATTTTATCTTCATCGGCGCGGGCGTTCCGCACGAAGTGTTCAACATGAGCGAAACGGACCCTGTCGTCGCGGTAGTTGCGCGCTCTGACGCGGATGAATGGCAGAACATCGTGCCATATGAAGGTCGCGTACAAAGACACGCGGCTGACACTTCTTCTCGTGGCGAGTGAGGTACGGAAGCACCAGACATGAGTAAAAGCAGCTTCCGTGTTTCGGTAACCAAGGATTACCTCGTCTTCGCCTCCGCGCATTTCATAACATTCTCTGGACATCGCTGTGAGCCGCTGCACGGCCACAACTACCGCGTAGGTGTGGTGATCGAAGGACCGCTCGACGCCGAATGCTGGTATGTAGTCGATTTCTCGGTGCTGAAGACTGTCATGAGGCGACTGTGCGATGCCATCGACCACAAGATGCTTCTTCCAACGCGCAATCCCCGCTTGAGCATAGATCGGCGCGAGGGGGCGGTACATGTCGCTCTGGACGGAAAGCCGAAGTATGTCTTTCCCGAAGAGGACTGCATGCTCCTGGATATCCCGAATACCACTGTCGAAATGCTGGCCCAGTATCTCGCGCAGAGCCTGCGAGCCGAACTTCGCTCCGCTGGCGCGAACCATGTCACTGCGATCGAAATGGAAGTAGAGGAAAACTTCGGCCAATCTGCCACTTACAGAGAAGAAGCAACCTAGTCCGCCTGAGGATGTTCAATGTCCGACCTGCGATATCCTATTGGTAAGTTCGTCCCACCAGGCTCAGTCGATGCGGCAGAACGATCGAGGCATATTGCTGACATTGTCAGCGCGCCTACCGCGTTGCGCCGCGCAGCACAGGGTCTTTCCGATGAACAGATCGACACCCCCTATCGCCCCGGTGGCTGGACCGTAAGGCAGGTGGTGCACCACGTGCCGGACAGTCACATGAATGCGTATATCCGCTTCAAGCTCGCGCTCACCGAAAACGAGCCGGCGATCAAGACCTACGAAGAGCAGTTGTGGGCAGATCTGCCTGATACCAGCGCGACTCCGCTGGACGTCTCCCTTACGCTTCTGGAGAATCTTCATAAGCGCTGGGTCATACTGCTGCGCGAGATGAAGGATCCCGATTTCGCGCGCACCTTCAAGCATCCTGACTGGGGCGCCATTTCGCTGGAGAAAACTCTGGCCTTGTACTCCTGGCACGGACGGCATCACGTCGCCCATATCACGGCGCTCCGCGAGCGAATGGAGTGGGCGTGATGCCCATCGTACATCATCCCTTCTCGTACGGAGTCGGCCCGCTGGAAATAACCGGCTTCGGCCTCGCCGTGCTGCTCGGCTTCGTCATTGGACAGATCATCGGCAAGCGAGAGCTGGCTCGTCGCGGTTTTGACCCCGAGCCAGTGGGCGATATCGTCTTCGCGGCGGTAATTGGATTTCTGATTGGAGCGAAGGTCTACTATGCCATTCTCGTTGGTGATGCCTCGGCCTTGCTCAGCCGTGGCGGATTTGTCTTCTGGGGCGGACTAACCGGGGGCGTGTTGGCAGGACTATGGATGACCTGGCGGAAAGGAATGCCGCTCATGCGCATTTGCGATGTCGGAGGGATCGGAATTGCGGCGGGGTACGCGGTAGGCCGGACCGGCTGCTTCGCCGTGGGTGACGACTACGGGCGTCCCTGGAATTCTCCCTTTGCGGTTGCGTTCCCCGAAGGCGCTCCTCCGTCCACCGCCGCCAACATGCAGGCCGAATTCGGCATTCCCGTTCCGGAAGGTGTCGCGCCCGAGGCCGTCCTTGGCGTGCACCCTACACAACTTTACGAAACCGCCCTCGGCTTTCTCATGTTCGCGATTCTGTGGCGAATGAGAGGCCACAAGCACGCGGAAGGCTGGTTGTTCGGTGTGTATCTGCTGCTCGCCGGGTTGGAGCGTTTCGCCGTTGAATTCCTGCGGGCAAAGGATGACAGGTTTTTTGCTGGACTTACGCTGGCGCAGGTAATCGCCCTGGGAATGCTGGCGGGCGGTGCCGTGTGGATGTGGGCGCGACGCGAGAAGCTGCCTGGACTGGCGCTTTAAGGCTCATATCCGCAGCTTGCCATTCAATACGCGTGTCCCGGAGTCAAAGGGAGAAACGATGTCGAGTACAGGAAGATCTTTGCGGCGCTCACGCACCAATAGAATGGTGGCCGGCGTAGTTGGTGGTCTAGCCGATTATTTCGGGATTGACTCGACGCTGGCGCGCGTCATTTACGTGATTGGTTCCGTGGTGTCGGTGGCTTTCCCTGGCCTGCTCGTGTACGCGATCCTCTGGTTCATCGTACCGGAAGAGTAGCGCCGTTTCCCGTGGTTCGGGCGGTAGCTTTCCCTACGCAACGCTTATTCTCCGGTAGCGCGCCTTGACCAGCTGAAACAGTCCATACGCCATCAGCCCGATCGCTACACCGCCGAGCAGCGCGACGCCCGAGCTTTCCTCCATAATTCGAAGCGCGTCGCTGATGTCGGAGGCCTCGCGGGGGTCGTAACGACGCGCTGCACGGATGAAAAACCAGCCTACCACACCGAAAATGAGCGCACGCGCCCCAACACCGAATCTGCCGAGCCCCACGGCGACCGTGCTGGAATGCGCGTCAAGCGAGCTCAGATCGAGGTGCTTGCGAACATCACCCACGACGGCGACATACAGCTGGTAGATCGCATAGATCACGATCCCAGCGCCAGCTAGACCGACAATCCATCTTCCCATCGGCACCTGCATCACGCGCGCGGTCCAGTGGTCCGGTGTGGAACCACCCGCTTTGGTAGCTGACCCAGTAAGCAGGCGCATCGCTTCGACGCCCAAAGCACCGTATACCAGTCCTCTCCATGCGTCACCGATTCGAAGGGCGATACCTTTCAGGTCTCCACCGTTGCGCTCCGCGTCGGTAGCTGCTGATACGAACCGCCATAACGCATATCCAATCAATCCCGCGGCTACAATGCCCAACATTATCCGTCCAAAAGGTTGAACCAGAATGCTCCTGATTGCACCGTGCTGGTCCGTCGTTCGGCCGCCCGACCCGAAGGCCGCCTTCGCGGCGAGCAAGCCGATCACGAGATAAACGACTCCTTTTGCGGCGTACCCGACGCGAGCGAGTCCTTCGATCCACGGCGCCGCTTCGCGTGCAGCGCCACGCGCGGATGTCGCGGCTTCTTTGGAGTAGCTGGAAATAGTCATCGTTCAGTTCCTGGGAAGGCAAAGATGCGATGGAAGGATCGCGCCAGGCCTGTTTCGAGTTGTGCGACGGAACTCGTAGTCAGTTCCCAAAGGCGCACGCGACCTGGGCCTGGACATTGAAATTGTGATAAGGGAGGAAGTCAAGCGCGTGCTTTTGACGGTCGCTGTTTTGCTGGTCGTCGCAGCGGTCACGACGGCCACGCTTGTGCTTTTCGTCTGGTGGAAGCAGGAGCGTATCGTTTTCCAACCGACGGTGGGTCCGCACCCCGAAGTATCGGACGTCGAACGAGTGGCGTACAGTGCAGAAGACGGCCAATCGCTCTTTGCCTTCGTCATACAGGCGCCCGAGCAGATGGTAAAAGAGAAATCGCAGGTTGCCGGCCCCCACTTGCCCTCACTCGCTGCCCTACCACGCTTCCTGATAGCATTCCACGGCAACGCGGATTTGGCTGCATGGGTAATTCCGTGGGGAAAAGAGGTCGCCCGACGCACCGGGCGAGTTGTGATACTCGCCGAATACCGAGGTTATGGGGGGCTCTCAGGCATTCCGTCGGTGGCGGGGGCGCGACTCGATGCCCGCGCCGCATTCGGCTTCACGCGTGACTCTCTGGGCGCCACACCAAGGGAAATCGCACTCTACGGACACTCGCTCGGCAGCGCGATCGCAGCGGAACTGGCTGCTGAAATCAAGCCGGGAGTTTTGATTCTCGAATCACCATTCACATCGGCTCGAGCGATGGCTCGGATCGTGGTTGCAAGACCCATCGAACTCGTCTGGGGAATGATCTCGCGGGTCCACTATGACACCGAAGCCCGAGTCCAGGAAATTGAGACGCCAGTATGGGTCGCGCACGGAACGCGCGACATGGTAATCCCAGTGCGGATGGGGCAGCGGGTGTACCGATCCGCCAGGAAAAGGGGTGAGTTCCTCGCAGTGTCGGGCGCCGGACATAACGACGTCGCCGAGGTGGCCGGTGACTCCTACTGGCAGTGGATCATGGGGGCGCTTGGGCAAAACGATTCATACGAGTAGGACCAGAAACGGATTCTATTCTGCCCACTCCGGACTCCGCTCGCAGTCTCACTCATGCCGGGGGTCTCACCAGCAACTTCTGGCCGGCCTTGATACGGTTGTCAGGCAGCCCGTTGAGCATTCTAAGAGAATCAGGGGACAACCCGTACTGCTCGGCGATTGACGACAAGGCCTCCCCGCGTTTCACGTCATGATACACTGGCTGGCGCGCCAGAAAGGCCGCGTATTCCTGCTGGCGACGCTCTCGCTCCAACTCGGAGCGAATGGCCGCCAGTCTCCGCTCCATTAGGCCAGCAATTCTGCGAACGTTCGACATCTCGTTCGACTGCACGATGAATGCGTCCCGCCCGCGCGCGCGGGCCAGGACCACTCCGCGCCGCGTGCCAAAAAAGACTCGTCCTTCCGCGACAGTGACCGAATCGTATGGATAGTACTCCACATCGAATGCGGTCGGCTGACCAGCATCTCGCTCAATCAGCCCACGGGGACTGACCCCCACCCAGATCAGCCTCCGCTCCGTGGCTGCAAGGACACCCGGCGTCGCATGAAAGTAGTCCCACCAGTGTCTGCGGGAGACATTCACGGTCGCCTCGACGGTTTCGCCTTGATCGAGCTCGATCGCAAGCTGCGCGAGCGCCGCTGCCCGTGGAGGGATGGGGAGAC
>JACMME010000185.1 GCA_014379205.1 Gemmatimonadaceae bacterium | reverse complement strand
GCGCGTCGATCCACTCGTGTGGCGGGTGGCAGCAACGGTGCTGGTTGTCGCAGCGGGAACTCTCGTGGTGGTCCAGAATCGTGGAGGGAACGCGAACCTGAGTTCGGTTTCCGCCGATAGCGCCAGCGCCTCGTCACAGCCGTTCTCAGCAACAGAGCGCCTACCTGCCGTAGCAGAGCAAGCCACAGCTCCGGCCAATGGGGCTTCACCGAGATCGACCGTGAGTAGTGCGCCCCCGATCGCACCCTCACCGAAAGCTGGGACTGGGAGCTCGCGTTCTGACGTCGTCGCGGGCGAGAACAAAACGTTGGCAGAAGGACCAACGGCTCGGGCTGGTCAGACTGCCGCCGCGTCAAACATGGCTGGAGCAGCAGCAGCGTCGACAGCGCTGATGTCCGCGCCATCGCGCGTGGCTGATGTCGCCGCGGTGGACGCGGTAACCGGGAGTGAGCCGTTCAAGGTGGTTGGTACCCCTCAGAGAATCGGCGCAAAGGTCACGCTCTACGAGGTCGCGCCGGGTGATACAGTCACGCTGACGGAGTCAATGCCGGTCTCGCTGAACTCGATCGTGCTAAGGGGGAACATCGCACCAATGGCACGGAGGGCGACCGAAAAATCCGCAGCGGCTGCGTCAAAAGCGGGAACCGATGCGGCTGCAGCACCTGCGCCACCACAGCAAGAGATGGCGAACGCAGTTCACACGATCATTTGGACCGACACTGCGACAGGGAATACACTCTCGCTGACCGGGCGGATGCCGGAAGCGCGGCTTCAGGAAATAAGAATCAGAATCGACCGGGAAAGAGCGGCGGCAGCGAAGAAAAATCCCTGACCACCGCGTCAGCTCTGAGGAGCTTCTTGTGGGGCCATCCCCATCGAGTGGTATCCCTTGTCCACATAGACGACGGTGCCAGTGATTCCGGTAGCAAGCGGGCTGGATAGAAACGCCGCGGTGTATCCGACTTCCTGGGCCTGAAGAGGCTCGGTCAGCGGTGAGTTTCCGGCGCAATACTCCACCATCTTCTCGATGATTCCGATTGCGCTCGCCGCACGCGACGCCAACGGACCCGCCGAGATAGTGTTCACGCGCAGTCCATACTTGCGACCGGCCTCGAACGCCAGCACGCGAGTGTCGCTCTCCAGCGCGGCTTTCGCGGATGACATTCCGCCGCCGTAGCCCGGGATAACGCGCTCGCTCGCCATATAGGTAAGCGAGAGGAATGAGCCACCCTTGCGCATTAGGGGCGCGAGACGCGAAACCATGGAGGTCAGCGAGTAGGCGCTGATGCTGATCGCCGCGAGGTATCCGGAGCGGCTTGTCTCGAGCAGCGGCTTTTTGACTTCGGGACCATTCGCCAGCGAGTGTATGACGATGTCGAGCGAATCCTTGCCGAAGTCCGCTTCGATGCGTCGAGCCAGGCCATCGATGCTGAAATCACCCGTGTCCTTGTAGCGCTTGTTGGAGCGTATGTCTTCCGGCGCGTCGGCCAGCGCATCGTATGCGGCATCGAGCGGGTAGATCTTCTCGAACTTGAGAAGCTGTCCGCCCGACAACTTTCGGGACTCGTCCATCTTCCCGCGCTCGAGCAGATTCATGAAGATGTTGAGCGCGGGTGGCCAGGTTCCGACAGAAACGCTTGCCCCCGCTTCGGCGAGAGCCTTGGCGATCGCGAACCCGAACCCCGCGTCGTCAGCCACTCCGGCAACGAGCGCGCGCTTGCCGGTGAGATCGATTTTGAGCATTTGGGTGATATCGCGATTTGGGTAATGAATGACAAGGGGTAAGAGTCTTGCAACTCGGCAGGGAGACGAGTCCTATCTCACTTCTCAACCGGGCCCATTCTTGTTCGAAAAGTTGATCGGCGTCGTGCTGCTGGCGACGACCATTGCGGTGAACGCGGAAGCGCAGGTTCAGGATACAATTTTCAAGAAGACTCCGTTTCTCACCGGGAAGGATGCGCTGCTGCTCGGCGCCTTTGCGCTGGGCACAGCGGCAGTTGCGCCGATCGATCGGCAGGTAGCAAAAAGGCTGCAGGACCCCAGGACGCAGGAAAATCGGTTCCTGAGGAGAGCTGCGACGGGCTTCCGGGTGCTCGCGGTACCTGGCTCACTCCTGGCTGGAGCTGGATTGTACGTGCTCGGCCGCGCTGACGGACAACGGCGTGTCCAGGCTCTCGGATTGCACAGCGTAGAGGCTATGCTGCTTGCCGACATCCTCGGTGGCGGGATCAAATTCGCGGCGGGGCGCGCGCGTCCATACCTCGATATCGACAATCCTGGTGATTTTCAGCTGTTCAGAGGGTTCTCCAGCGACACCTATCGCTCCTTTCCCTCTGGGCATACGACCAACGCTTTTGCCTTCGCATCGACGGTTACCCGCGAAACGCAGTTCTGGTGGCCACACTCGGTGTGGTACGTTGGAACTGCGATGTACGGTGGCGCAACTTTGATGGGACTGTCCCGCATCTACAACAATCAACACTGGGCGAGTGACGTGATGGGAGGGGCCGCAAT
>JACMME010000184.1 GCA_014379205.1 Gemmatimonadaceae bacterium | reverse complement strand
TCCGCAGCGAGAGCCGGAATGTGCTGGATGGAAAACCTCTCGAGGTGGAAACCGCCAGTGCCGTCCAGCAAACGGGCAACGGCTATCTCGTCGTCCGCGATTCACGGGAACTCCGCATCACCGGCCCCTTGACCGTGTCCGCCTGGTTCCAGGCAGCCGGCAACATGGACCGGGGGATGACCATCGCCAGCCGCGCGCTCAACGGCCCGCCCTGGACCTTTCCCTTCTCCTCCTGGCTCCTGCGCGTCAACGACGCCACACACCTCGAAGGCAGCCTCTCCGATGGCCGGACTTACTATCCCTCCACCTGGTCGGTTTCCCTTGAGCCGGGCCAATGGTATCACGCCGTCCTGACTTACGACGGGGACCGCAAAAAGATGTTCCTCAACGGCGTGATGCAGCAACGCCTCGCGAGCGGGGTGCTGAACACCCCCGGCATCGGCAACGTTCCCGGCCGCTCCATTCTCATCGGCGCCGACGAATCCGAAAGCCCCGGTGATCTCTTCGAAGGCGCCATCGATGACGTGCGAGTGTTCAACCGAGGGCTGCCGGATGAGGAAGTCCAATCACTCTTCGCCGAGGGCTCGAAAAGATACGGGATCATTCCATAGAACTGAACTTTTGTAGCGTCGGCCTTGGGCAAGGTGGGGACGCATTCCAACGCGTCCGCGAATAATGGGAGCGAGTGGAATCCACCCCTACCGCGACCACAGTCTGCCACTCGACGGACACCTGCCGCGGGAGAAGGGAATGCGCGCGAGCAAGACTTTGAGATTCGTGTCCCGAGAAATATCCTTCACAGAAATTTGGAAGCCGGCTTTCATGGGAACATTGAAAACAAAGGCTGAAGTGAAAATCAACCGTGCACGGGATCGTGCACGCGCTGTCGTATATCAATAGTTAGGCCGCTGCACGCGCATGGCACAAACCACACCGGCAACACGGATTTGGCGCATGCTCGGCGGAGTAGTTGCGATGGTGGTTATCTATGTCGCGAGCTACTGCGTCGCTTGGAGCGTTGCTGTTCGCACACGGCTGTCGGCACCGATCACTTGGGCAGTTTACGAGCCGATTCCGTCCGCTTTCAAAATGCGGATGCTGCGTGTCTGGATGAGAGTTGACCGGAAGATTGCAGATGCTTTGATGGGTTGAGTCATGAGAACGCGGCCTAACCATGCGCTGCAGCGAACCCGGCCATCGCGTCACTGTTGCAATCGAAGCGTCTCGTGGGCCGGGTCGCTGAGCTTGGGTCGTTAGGCGCACTCGCCCCACGTGACTCCAAAGCTTAAAAAGCGACTCTCGGTGATTCTCAGTGTTCTCGCCGTCCTCGTTATCGCGGGCTTCATCTACGTTCGCACGCATCCCCTCGTCTTTAACGAATCCTTCTTGGAGCACGCGCACTGCATGGTCGGTGGCGGTCAGTCACTGAGTCTTTACGCGCACGATCACGCCGGGCGTTTTCCTTACCACACCAACGGCTACGGCGATGCGCTCGTAATGATGGATTCAGGCTGGGACGCGGCGCTTACTGGTCCGGGATACGATGCCGCGGTATTCGCACGAGTCCGCCGCACGGGAGAGGACGCGCCAGAGAGCGAGTTCGGCAGAGTCTATGTGCAGGGACTCAGCGAGACCAACGATCCAGAGATTGCGTTGCTCTTCGATAAGATGCCGACGCCAGGCGGAGATCATTGTCACTTTCTTGCTCGGATTTTTGCACCGTTGGCTCGCGAGGTCTGGACGCTTGGCAGCGACCGGCGGGTCATTCGTGAGAGTGAGTGGCCAGCATTCGCCGAGCGTCAGATCGAGTTGTTGGTCGCTGCCGGCATTGCGCCAGAGCAGGCAGAGCGTTATTACTCAGAGCAGCCGAAGAAATGAAACACCGTGCGCCTAACCATGCGCTGCAGCGAACCCGGCCATCGCGCTCTGGTTGCAATCCACGCGTCTCTCCCGCAAGTGTCAGTCCTCACTATTTAAACAACTCGTTCCG
>JACMME010000183.1 GCA_014379205.1 Gemmatimonadaceae bacterium | reverse complement strand
CTTCACCTCGACTCCGCTCCTCATGTACGCCGGGCAAGCGCGCTTCAGGGTCGGCGCGGGTGGTGACAGGGAGCCGCGCATCTACAACGTTTCCGTCCCGGAATGGAACAGGGTCGATCATTACATGGAGGGCTCGAAGCAGCTCGCTGTTCCGTTCGGCGTGAATCCGGACTTGGTCGACTGGCAGCCGGAGATTTTTCTGTCTGCGGAAGAACGAGCGCGCGCGGAGGAGCGATGGACGGAAGCGCGCGCTCTGGTGGCTACGCGCGATGCTGCCACGCAAGGCATCACGAAGCGTCTGCTGGTGAATCTTTCGGCGTCCGAACCCAAACGGAGGTGGCCGGATGGCAAGTTCATCGCGACGCTCCGGTCCGCGCGCGACCGTTCACCGAACATGCCGATCGTCGTGATCGGCCTTCCGGCAGAATGGGAGAGCGTCGAGGCAGTGGCGACCGCGGTTGGGGCACTCCCCGTAGAGACCCCACAGCTGCGTGACGCATTTGCGTTGGTGGGAGTCGCGGATCTGGTATTCACGCCCGACACGAGCATTTCGCACGCAGCGTCTGCGTTCCGGAAGCCGTCATTGGTGCTGCTGAAGAGGGAGCACAAGCCGTACGCTCCGTGGAATACGCCGGGCGAGATCATCGCCTGGAATGAGGAGCAGATCCACCAACTGCCGCACGAGAGGGTTGGCAAGGCCCTGGACAAGTTACTGGCTGATTTCGGGGGTTAACCGAAGGCCGCACGGATCGTCTAACAGGGGTATAAGCACCTGAATCCTCCCTTCACGTCAGACGGCGGTACCTCCATGGCTCGGTCATTCATCGCGCGGCCAGCGCTCGCTGCGACGTTCCTGATTACGGTTTCGGGGCATCTCGCTGCTCAGCATGCACACGATCATCCCGACATGGCGGCGACTGCTTCGCACGCATCGCACACTTCGGCGAATCCAATGAGCGGGATGGGCAAAGACTGGAAGATGGCCGCGATGGCCAGCCACATGGCATACTCGAGCCCGAAACCCCTGACCGTAGCCGACTCAGCTCGTGCGTCGTACGTCATCAACGAGCTACGGCAGGCGATTGCGAAATACACCGACGTGAAAGTGGCGGAAGCCGACGGCTATAAGATGTTCGCACCGCAGCTAAAGAATCAGCCGCAATACCATTTCACGAAGGGATTGAACGCGATCCGCAATCAATGGGGCTTCGATCCGGCGCGGCCGACTTCCCTCCTATATAAGAAAAATGCCCAAGGGGAGTTTGTGCTTATTGGCGCCATGTACACCGCATCGAAGCGTACTTCCGAGGAAGATCTCAACGAGCGAGTGCCGCTCAGCGTCGCGCGCTGGCACCGGCATGTGAACTGGTGCATCCCCGCGCGTCGGGCAAAGGAGCGCTGGTACGAGACGAAAGACGGGCGTCCGATCTTCGGTCCGCTCGGTGTGGCGACCAAGGAAGAGTGCAATGAGGCGAATGGTCGCTTTATTCCGCAGGCGTTTGGGTGGATGGTTCACGCCAACGTATTCGCCGGAAATGATCTACGTTCCATATGGCACGACGATCATATGAAGCACGATCATGACGCGATGCTGGGGACTCCCTAGAGTCCCTACTAGTATCCCGCCAGGTCACCCGCCACGCGCGCTAGCAGCACCACCTGCCGAGGTTGGCGAATCTTCGCCGAAGGAAGGTCGTCCGGTCATGGCGCGGGAAGCGATATCTCCTCAATTTTGTCCCCCCTCCCTGGATTGCTCAACCGATCCAGCCAGAGACGCTTATCTACCATCAGAGGGATATCCCATGAAACGAGCGATTCCACTCCTCCTGCTCCTCTGCGCTACGCCTGCCGCCGCACAACAGACTGTAAGCGCGAACCCGGCTCTCGCCGTTGGCACCGCCAAATACATGTGGGAGCTGATGACCAACTTCGTTACGAAAGCGGCGGAGCAGATGCCCGAGGCCGACTATGCGTTCCGGCCAACACACGACGTCCGCACTTTCGGGCAGTTGGTCGGACACGTAGCGGGCGCGCAGAATCTCATCTGTGCCGCGGCGCTCGGAGAAAAGGCAGGCAATGAGGACGACATCGAGAAGAGCACCACCACGAAAGCCGGGCTACTCACCGCTCTGCGTGCATCGAGCCAGTACTGCCAGCGTGCATATGCGCAGTCTGATGCAGCCAGTGCGGGTGCCACGACACTATTTGGCGGTCCGAGCACGCGGCTCCGCGCGCTGGTTCTGAATGCCACGCACAACTCCGAGCATTACGGCAACATGGTGACCTACATGCGGATCAGGGGGATGGTCCCTCCCTCGAGCCAGCCGGCGCCGCCGCGCACAGGGACTCAATGACGCGTCGCTGACCGCGAACCCGACTTCGCGGTTCCGCGTTATCGCACGTCGAGGCGCTGTCGCCGCTTCCGCGACAGCGTCGCCGAGCCGGTTATTTTGTTCCAATGCCTCCACAATTCATTTATGTAATGAAAGATCTGCGCAAGGTCGTCCCGCCATCGCGGGAGATCCTGCACGGGATCTGGTTGTCTTTCTATCCCGGCGCCAAGATCGGTGTCCTCGGCGCCAACGGCGCGGGCAAATCGTCGCTGCTTCGCATCATGGCCGGTGTCGATCACGACTTTCAGGGCGAAGCGTGGCCGCACGAAGGCACACGCATCGGATACCTGCCGCAGGAGCCGCACCTCGATCCTTCCAAGAACGTCAAGGACAACGTCGACGTGGCGGTGAAGCCGACTCGCGATCTGCTCAGGAAATTCGAGGAGATATCGAACAAATTCGCCGAGCCAATGTCGGACGACGAGATGACGAAGCTGCTTGACCAGCAGGCGAAGGTACAGGAAAAGATCGACGCCGCCAACGCCTGGGATCTGGACAGGAAGATCGAGATCGCGATGGATGCCTTGCGGCTCCCGCCCGCGGACGCCGATGTGAGCAAGCTGTCAGGCGGAGAAAAGCGCCGAGTGGCGCTCTGCCGGACTCTGCTCGAGGAACCGGACATGCTGTTGCTCGACGAGCCCACCAACCATCTCGACGCGGAATCAGTCGCCTGGCTGGAGCGGTATCTCGCTGAATTTCCGGGGACCGTGGTGGCCGTTACGCACGATCGGTACTTCCTCGACAACGTCGCGGGCTGGATCCTCGAGCTCGATCGCGGAGCAGGAATTCCGTACGAGGGGAACTACAGCTCCTGGCTGGATCAGAAGCGTACCCGGCTCGCGACCGAGGAAAAGCAAGCCTCGGCGCGCCAACGGACACTGGAGCGCGAGCTCGAATGGGTGCGGATGTCACCTCGCGCCCGGCAGACCAAGAGCAAGGCGCGCATTCAGAAGTACGAGGAGCTCGCGACCGCGGCCGAGGGCGACAAGATCATGCAGAACGAG
>JACMME010000182.1 GCA_014379205.1 Gemmatimonadaceae bacterium | reverse complement strand
GGCCAGCTCGCGCGCGCGGTGTGTCGCGCGAGCGAGGAGAAGGCTCGCCAGATTGGCGCAGGAAAGCAGCAGTATGCACAGAGCGGCGCCGCAGAGGGCGAGCACGAGCATTCGAGAGCGCTCGGAAAGCTGGTCTCTTAGCCCGAAGACGGCTGCACCGCTCTCCTTGTCGTCCTCTGCGTGTTGCTGCTTGAGTTGCGCGGAGATCACCGCGAGCTCTCCCTTGAGCTGCTCGATAGAGATTCCATCGCGCAGCCGGGCGATGCCTTCGAGGTAGGTATCGCTGCGATCTGTGAAGTCATCCTCACGAAGTAGCAGCGGCGTCCAGGCTTCGGCATCGCGAGTCGGGAATCGGAAGCTCGGCGGCATGACTCCGAGAACGATGTGTGGCGCATCGTCGAGGCGAACGACCGAACCGACAATTTGCAGGTCGCCACCGAAGTGCGTCTGCCAGAGTGCGTGGCTCAGGACGATGACCTGGCCGGTCGTCGAATCGCCAAGGGCGAAGCTGCGGCCTGCGAACGCCGGAACTCCGAGCAGCTGGAAGACCTCAGGCGTCATCTGGATGGTTTCAAGCCGGCGCGGCTCAGCGGTGCCGACCAGGTTCATGGCT
Source organism: Gemmatimonadaceae bacterium (assembly GCA_014379205.1). Classification (GTDB taxonomy): domain Bacteria; phylum Gemmatimonadota; class Gemmatimonadetes; order Gemmatimonadales; family Gemmatimonadaceae; genus JACMME01. Next base: position 3,261 of record JACMME010000182.1, on the reverse strand, counting down.
CGTCCGGTGTACGCCCCCATACCCTCGACGGACCGCGTCGTCCCCTTCCAGTCCCTGTAGATCGCGGGCGAGAGCTCGTTGTCGCCACCAGGCGTGCTCTGCCGGAGTTTCACGAGGCCATCCGGATCGGGAAAGGGCAAGGGACGCAGGAGGACGAAGTCGGCCAGCGAGAACGCAGCCGTATTGGCGCCGACGCCGAGCGCGACAACTACTACCGCGGTGATCGCGAACCCCGGGGTGCGCCGGAGTGAGCGGGCAGCGTAACGCAAATCCTGGAGGAGGATGTCCCAGTGCACGGCGAGGGCGTTCGGAACTACGTCGCCGATGGCGGCGAGCGCAATGCGGAGCGGGGAGAAGGGACCGGTATGCTCCCGCATCCTCTCGGCGAACGTGGCGTAGAGCTCGTGGCGGTACTCGGCGCGGAACCCGGAGGGATACAGGCGAAGCAGAGCCCTATAGAAGCGCATCAGGCCGTCTCTGGTGTGAGACCACGGGCGCGCGCCAGGCGGACCAACTGGGTTAATCGGGCCATTTCAGCGCGCGCGACTGCGGTACCGAATGGCGTGATGCGGTAGTAGCGCCGGCGCTCGTCATCCATGCGCGCGGAAGGGCGCTTCATCACTTCGCTGATCAGCCCCTGCTCGACCATCCTCGCAATGGAGCGGTAAAGCGTTCCCGCGCTGAGGCGAAGCTCTCCATCGGTTCGAGCCTCCACGTCCTGAATAATTGCGTAGCCGTGGCGCTCCTGATCCACTACAGCGACAAGGATGTGGAAAGTGGCTGCGGGGAGGGGCAGCAGGCTGTCGATTTCAGCTGGGTTTATGGGCATGTCGCAATATAGCCATAGTGGTTATACGCGCAATGGCTACTCACGTACCGCCCTTTCGGCACGCGCTCATGTACCAACTAATTCCGAGAGACGTGCCCAGCAAGTCTGCGTTTCCCGACGTAACATTCCCTGTATCAGCCTGCTTGCTAAGTACACCAGCGGAGCCGATCCATGACGCAGAAGCAGTTGACCTTGTTCGGTGCCGGCCCAGCCATGCCGCAAGGTTTCAGTTATCGCCCGGATGTGCTGACACCAGATGCTGAACGCAATCTTCTGCTGCAGTTGAAGGATCTTCCGCTGAGGGATTTCGAGTTCCAGGGCTACACCGCGAAGCGGCGCGTGATCTCGTATGGTTGGCAGTATGACTTCAACGAGAGGGCGCTTCGAAAAACGAATGACATTCCGTCGTTTCTCCTATCGCTTCGCGAGGTCGCGGCAGCTTTCGGCGAAGTGCTGGCGGATGAGCTGCAGCAGGTTCTCGTGACGGAATACGATGCGGGTGCCGGCATCGGGTGGCACCGGGACAAGGCCGTCTTCGGAGATGTAATTGGCGTCTCGCTGCTCTCCTCGTGCATTTTTCGCATGAGACGCAAGGCCGGTACGACCTGGGAGCGTGCGTCGATTACTGCTGACCCTCGGTCTGTCTACCTGCTTCGTGGCTCTTCCCGGACTGAATGGGAACACAGCATTCCGCCTGTCGATACAAAGCGGTATTCCATCACGTTTCGAAACTTTCGCGAAGGGCGTTAGCGACGGATAGAAGCCGCGCCGTACTGGCCGTCAGTAGGCTTGCTTACCCGCCGCAACCAACCGCTCGATTCGCTGATCCGGCAGGAGCCACAGTAGCGCGACGATCACATACAGCGCACCAGCGATGGCCTCATGGATGAAGGCAGCCGGGATCGCGACCGCGTAGAAAAGTGGCGACAACTTGCCTTTGAGATCCTGTCCGACCGCCGCCGCCAGCACTGACTTTGGTCCCTGGCTTCGGATAATGGCACGCTGAAGGATGTAATAGGCGATTGCCGCGAGCAGGAGCACCACGCCGTAGGCGGCCGAAGGCACTGCCGCGAAGTGGTTTTCTCCCATCCAGCCTGTGGTGAATGGGATAAGCGAGAGCCAGAAGAGAAGATGCAGATTCGCCCACAGAATTGCCCCGTTCACCTCGCGGGTCACGTGGAGCATGTGATGGTGGTTGTTCCAGTAGATGCCCAGGTTTACGAAACTCAAAACGTAGCTCAGAAAAACGGACAGGAGCGGGCGAAGTGCGGCCCAGTCCGCGGTATGAGGGACGCGAAGCTCGAGCACCATGATGGTTATGATGATCGCGATGACGCCATCACTGAACGCCTCGAGGCGAGTCGTAGTCATTCTGTGCTCCGTGTCGCTTGGAGCCAGCGATTCCAAAAAAGATGGGACCTAACCAATGGTGGTATTAGGTGGCATGTAACGTGTGATGCAGTCCGCACGTCATTGCGCATCGTTCCGGTCATGCGCTGGATTGGTTCGGTTGTACACAGGTTCTGGACCACCCTGTGCCCGCCAACTAAAGTTCACCACCTTTTGTCAGACAGCCACCGCTCCCCAGGAGGTAGTCATAATGCGTGAACAAATTCGCACCCCTCTTCTCGCCGCGGCACTGGCGTTAGTCTGCGCGCTGCCGGCAAATGCGCAAAAGCCGGGCGGAGTTCTCACGGACATCATGACCGATGTGACCCAGCTAGAAAAGAAGATGCTCGACCTCGCAAAGGCGATTCCCGCTGACAAGTATGCATGGCGACCCGCCGAAGGAGTTCGGTCCATTGGCGAGGTACTGCTGCACATGTCAGCGGACAACTACTTGTTGCCCGCCATGCTCGGCACTCCGGCCGACGCGTCAACCGGCATCAAGGCCGATGATTACAAGACCGCCGTTGCTTTCGAGAATCGGAAGATGAGCAGGGATGCGATCATTGCCGAGCTGGAGAAATCCTTCGCCCATCTGAAGAAGAGCTTGTCCGGTACGCCGGAGGCGAAGCTTGGCGACAAGGTATCAATGTTTGGCCAGACGTTCACTGTACAGCAGACGTGGATACTTACCGCGACCCACGCCCACGAGCACCTCGGTCAAATGATTGCGTACGCGCGCAGCAATGGAGTAAAGCCTCCATGGAGCTGAAGAAAACATGAGTTCGTGACACCGTCGGCCGATCGAATGATGTCAGTACGTCGCCGCCATTCGGTTCCATTTCCGCCTAAGGCGAAACTTGCCACTTTCCCAGCGACCTGCCGCCCGGGCGGAAATCGAGTTGCGACTCCACATCCTCTGTTAAACCAATTCAGGAGGCACCATGCTGCTTATCCGCGAAATCATGTACTGCAAACCGGGCAAAGTGCGTCCCATGGTTGAGAAGTCCCTCGCGATGGCGAAGCTCAACGAATCCACCGGGCTG
>JACMME010000181.1 GCA_014379205.1 Gemmatimonadaceae bacterium | reverse complement strand
CGTACTGAGATGGGCATCCAGCGTTGGAGTGGGCTTTCTTACCCTGTTTCTGGTGGCTGGGGGTATTAATTCCGGCACGATTCCAGGACCAATGGTAATGGCCGCGCCTGCGCTCGGGGGACTAACCTACTGGCTATCCTGGTGGGTGAACAAGCAGCAGAGGGTCGACGACTTGGATAGATCCATGACCAGCGAAGAGGTACGCGCCGCTTGCTCGGTGATGAATGCGACGCCCTCCGAGACCTCCTACTTCGAATCGATCGCCCTCCTTCTCGAAATCGGCGCTCAACTCGATTCTCAAACCGGCAAGGACATTCTATCCGAGCTGAACGTGTTGCTCGCTCAGGCGCGCCAACTCCAGGCACATCGCGACAATCTCAGAGCTGCCATCAACGCCGAGTCTGCCGATGCGCTGGTCGCTCAGCGCGAGGATCTTCGGACTAAGCTATCGCGAACCACCGATGAAGCGGCACGACGGGCGATCGAGCAGAGCATTGAGTTGCTCGAAACCCGCTGTCAGGTGGCGCAAACTCTTCAGCCCAGCCTGGAGCGCGTCGAAGCCCAGCAGGAAGTGATCCGGCAGACCCTTGCGTCCGTCCAATCGAGTCTCGCTCGGATGAAAGTCGCGCCCGACGCGCTCACCGCTCCCGACATCTCAGTGATTCAGAGCAGCATTTCGGAAGTCACAGGGCAAACGCGGGCAGTAGAGCAAGCGGTACAGGAAGTCATGTCGATTCGCAGTGGATGAAACCGACATAACTCTGAAACCGACAAGCCTTCTCTGATTGAAAGGAAAATCCGGTTCTATGCAGCCAATCCAAGAGTGTCTGCTCTTTGCGAAGAAGTGTACTGATTTCATACTCGCCCTTACCCGACTTCTGAGATTGAGCGGCGCATAGGAATGTTTTGTCAGACGGGGGTTGAGGTGAGATATGCCATTTATTTTTTTGCACACTGCCCTCAAGTTCTCGAACATAACAGAATGGAACTGCCAACATCATGAAACTACCGATCATCGCCTCCGTCATTCTTGCCTCGTTACTCCTCCCCGGTAGCCACGCCGCCGCGCCCGCCGGTGCCAACGGTCTGGTCCCCGGTTTTCCAGGCGGGCTGGCGATGGACGCCGGAGCGGTCGTGCTGGCCACCAAGCCGATCATTTTCCGGCCCGCCTACGCGCCCGCTCCGGCAGACAACCCGCTCAAGGGCTTCGTTCCTTACGCGGGACAGGGACGGACGTTTCCGCATTCGCTGGAGTTTGACTATCTGTCACTCGCTTCAATAATGACTGGTCCCACGAACTTCAACTGGGCACCGATGGAACGCCTGCTCGATGGCATCGCCTCGCGCGGTTGCCAGAGCGTCTTCCGCATCTACATGGAATACCCGCGCAAACCGAGCGGCGTACCGGAGTATCTCGTGAGAGCAGGCGTGAAAGTTCGGGCGTGGACCAACACCAACACTCAGCCGCTCCCGCCTGCGCTCGACCATACGCCGGACTACGAGGACCCACGTCTGCGCGCTGCTCTCACGAATTTCATTGCGGCACTGGGCGCACGCTATGACGGCGATCCACGCATCGGCTTCATCACTGCCGGACTGCTCGGCACCTGGGGCGAGTGGCACTGCTATCCTCATTCGGAATGGTTCGCGTCCAAGACGGTTCAGGCGGAAGTCATGGATGCCTACCAAGCGGCTTTCCGTAAGACGCCGGTGCTGCTGCGTTATCCCGCTGGCGACAACGACAACGCGCACGCTCCGAACGGTCGGCGCAGCTTCGGCTATCACGACGACTCCTTCGCGTGGTCCACGCTGGATACCGGGCGCAAGAATGAAGACTGGTTCTATCTCGCGGCTCTGCGTAAAGCCGGACCTGCCGCGCTGGAGCGGTGGCGGACTGCGCCGATCGGCGGCGAGATTCGCCCTGAACTCTGGCCGTGCCTGTGGAAGACGGCGGGCTGCACCAAAGGTCAAGACTTCGCGCGCTCCGTCCGCGAAACGCATGCATCGTGGCTCATGGACTCAAGCACTTCCATGTCGCTGATGCCCGATGAACGGGAACGCGCCCTTAAGGCAGCGCGGAGCCTCGGCTACGAGCTGCAAGTCGTTAAGGCCACGGCGGCGTTGACGGGCCGGCGGCTGGAAGTCTCCGTCACGATCACGAATCGCGGCGTCGCACCGTTTTACGCCGGTTGGCCGGTGCGGCTCATGGCCGTCGGTTCTTCCGGTAGCGAGTTGGTCGCTGAACTCCCCTTTGCTTTGAACACGCTGCT
>JACMME010000180.1 GCA_014379205.1 Gemmatimonadaceae bacterium | reverse complement strand
GCATGGTTCGCGACGCACCCTCTGGAAGAGGATCGCATCTCGCAGACGAACGCACTCATTCAGAAGGTCGATCCCGCCATTCTTCAGACGTTGACGACAGACACACCGCGGTTCCACGAGTTCAAGCAGCGTGTTGCCTCTCTTCCGGCTCCTCCGCCGATGAGACAGGCGCAGTAGAAGCGGGCGGTTGGGATTGGGCCGCAGGAAGTTTGCTTCCCCACTCCCCACCCCCAATCCCTCACTCCCTATGAAGATCGCCCTCACCATCGCCGGCTCGGATTCCGGTGGGGGCGCCGGCATCCAGGCCGACCTCAAGACGTTCGCGCGCTTCGGCGTGTTCGGCACTTCCGTCATCACCGCAATCACGGCCCAGAACACGCGGGGCGTGACGCGGTACAGCGTTGTGGATGACGTGATGATACGCGCGCAACTGGATGCACTGGCTTCGGACCTGCGCCCCGATGCCATAAAATCAGGAATGCTGGCGGATGCAAACGTCGTGGCCACAGTTGCTGACGGAATTCGCCGGCACTCGCTTGCTCCCTATGTGCTCGATCCCGTCATGGTCGCCACATCGGGCGATGTACTTCTGGAACCAGATGCCGTCGCATCGATCAAGCATGACCTTCTGCCGCTTGCGACCCTTGTTACGCCGAACCTGGACGAGGCTGCGATTCTCTGCGGGATCCGTGTGACAGACGTGCCAGCCATGGAAAAGGCGGCCAGGCTTCTGGTGGACATGGGCTCGGGTGCTGCGCTCGTGAAAGGCGGCCACCTCCGGGGCGATACGGTCACTGATGTGTTATGTGACGGAGGCAACTTCACGCGTTACACGCACGCCAGGATCGACACGCGCAACACGCACGGAACAGGTTGTACGCTGTCTTCCGCCATCGCTGCGCACCTTGCTCTCGGCGCTTCGCTCGCCGACGCGGTGCACCAATCTCTCGACTTTGTGCATCGCGCCATTGCTCTCGCGCCCGGCCTTGGAGATGGTCACGGCCCGCTAAATCATTTCGCGTGACAGATCAAGGGGTCAGAGTCATTGGTGTTGTTCTGGCGCAGACCACTCAGACTCAGACTAAAAATCGCGACCGCAGCTGACACTTGCACTGGAACTCTCATTCGTGCGTTGCCGTCACGGCGCACGCCGCAACATCCCCACGAAGGCCCGTACAAGAGCCATAAATTCGTGTCGTACGCGCTCGGTAGTCTCCAGCACTTCCGCATGGCTGAGCGGCATTCCGGACATGCCTGATGCAACGTTGGTTATGCAACTCAGTCCGGCGACACGCATGCCCAGAGCGCGCGCAACGATCACTTCAGGTACGGTCGACATCCCAACCGCGTCCGCCCCAAGGCGCTCGAGCATTCGCACCTCCGCAGGCGTCTCATACGCCGGTCCCAGAAGTCCTGCATAAACGCCCTCGGCAAGAGGAATTCGCACTTGCCGGGCGGCTATGCGCATTTGCCGGATGAGCTCTGCGTCGTACGGTTCCGACATGTCAGGGAAACGCAGGTCGCCGGCTTGCACTGGACCCGCGAGCGGATTGCACCACATCAGATTTATGTGGTCTCTGATGAGCATGAGATCCCCCGGTACAAGTGTGCGGCGTATGCCGCCCGCGGCGTTCGATACGAACAGGGTGTGCGCACCTAAAGCGTGCATTAGACGAACCGGCATGCCAGCCATCTCCGGGCCGTGCCCTTCATACATATGCAGACGACCCTGCAGCGCTATCACGCTGGACGCGTTGAGCGTGCCACACACCAGACGGCCCGCGTGCCCTCGCACAGTTGGTCGCGGAAATTCCGGAATGTCCTCAAATGGGACGACCGCCGCCCCTTCTATCGCTTCCGCGATGTCTCCCAGGCCGGAGCCCAGAATGAGCGCGATATCCGGCTGGGATCCGTTCAATCGATGGCGAACTGCATCGGCCATATCGCGAACGGAAGCGGCGATCACGAGGACGTGCTGAGGGCGGCGATGCCCTGCTCGGCTTTCGCGATCAGCTCGAGCCTGGCCTCCCAGGGAAGAAACGCGCTCGCAAAGCCGTTTAGAGCGACCGTCCGGAGTTCCTGCATGGTGAAGTCGAGGTGCTGTACCGCGTACCAATATTCATCGGTGAGCGTGGTGCCACTCATGAGACGATTATCGGTATTGAGAACGACATTGTGTCCCATGTCGAAGTATTGTCTCAACGGGTGCGACTCGTAAGTCGAGGTCGCGCGCGTCTGAACATTGCTCGTGAGGCAAATTTCAAGCGCGATGCGGCGATCATTAACGTATTGCGCCAGCGAGGCGTCCTCTATGAGCCGCGTGGCATGTCCAATACGGTCTGCACCACAGATATGCACCGCCTGCCGAATCGATTCGGGACCGTCCCCCTCGCCCGCGTGAACCGTGCACGCCAGATCGTGCTCTCGAGCGTGAAGAAATGCGGCTGCGTGGTCGCCGGCGGGATTCCCCCTTTCGCCGCCAGCGAGATCGAAAGCCACCACACCCGCTGACTTGTAAGCGACCGCGAGCCGCGCCAGCTCGAGTGATGTCTCCGCCGGCAAGTTGCGGAGAGCGCATATAATCACGCGTCCCATAACGCTGAAGTCGCGCGTCCCTCTGGTAATTCCCCGGAGAGCAGCTTCCACGGCTTCTCCGAGCGACAGACCATCCACCGTATTGAGCACTGGCGAGTAACGCACCTCGATGTAGCTGATACCGTCCCTGGCAGCGTCCTCCATCAGCTCATACGCGATGCGCTCGAGTGCTTCGGCTTTCTGCATGACGGAGAGCGTGATACTGAAACGGCTCAGGTAGTCCTCGAGATTCCGCGCGTCCCGCACGATCATGAACTCTCGCAACGCCTGCGCATCATTGTGCGGCATCGGCTTCCCATACTCGCGTCCCAGCTCGATGAGCGTTTCCGGGCGCACGGAGCCGTCGAGGTGACAGTGAAGTTCAGCTTTCGGAAGCTTGGCGAGCAGCGAGTGGGAGAGTACTGGCGGCATTCTTAGGGCGGACTAGCTCCCGTCCCCGCCAGCACGTGCGCGGGCTGTCATTATCCGGAAGATTGCGCCGCCATGAACCACAGTATCGAGCGCCGCTGGAAGACCGCGGCTGTCCGTGACGACTCGATCTCCAACTTCGACCGCCGCGCCTTCCCGCTCGTCCCACGCGCGCACTGCATCGAGTACGGTCGCTCCCCTGGCCACCGTGACGCGCGCGGAATTCACAAAAACGATCGTCGTGCCGGGCGTCACGGGCGAACCACGAGCCGGTCGACCGGCGGCGACCGAACGGGCTGCGGTAGCTGCCGCAAATATCCGATCAGCGCATCAAGATCGTTCATTTCGAGGAGCTCGTCGCGGCTGGCCTGGCGAGCCAACTCGAGCCCCTCACCGCCGGTCGCGAGGAAATCATTCATCACAACCGTGTAGTTCCTAGCTGGATCGATCGGTGCGCTTTTCCCCTGCGTGAGCGACTGCACCCGTCTCCCCTGCGGCTCCGACGGGCTGTACGCAATGCCGATTCCAGAAAAATGATACCTCGGCTCGCCCCGCTCGAGCAGTCGCTCGACGTACGCGCGAAGATCCCTTCCACGAACCGTGAGCCGGTGCAGGGTGTTGGCGAACGGCTGGATCTCGTACAGCTTGCCGTAGGTCGCGTTACCGGCCTTCAAGCCGGTGCGAATACCACCATTGTTGACGACAGAAACATCCGCCTTGCCGGCACGCCTTTGCGCGTCGGCAATGAGATTGCCCAGCGCGTATTGCTCGCCATCCCTCGGCATTGCTTCGGCGATCATGGCGACGCTCTGATCCACACGGCTTGCCACTGCGGCCACCGCGCTCCGCACCAGCGAGTCAACTCGCGGAAGCTTCACGAGCGAATCCGGAAGAACATCCCGTACCGAAATCGTGGCTTCTCCACCCACTTGCAAATCGATAACGCCAAGTGCCGTTCCGCTGGAGCGCGCCTGCACCAATGGCGTGCCCTTCACTCGGGATGAGATCAGGCTATGTGTATGACCGCTCACGACTGCATCTATTTTCTCATCCAGCTTGCTGAGGAAAGCCACTATCTCGCCTTCACACGACGCTTCGCCTGTCCGGTCACAAAATGCTCCGTCGTGGGCCACGACAATCACGGCTTCGGCTCCGCGCGCGCGAAGCCCGCGAGCGAGCTCGCCGACGATCGGCGCGGGATCATCGAATCGCAATCCCTTCACGTTTACTGCGCGGGTCGTTGCTGGCGTGAGCACAGAGGCCAGTCCGATGATTCCGATGCGGATACCGTTGCGTTCGATGAGCGTATCATTCGGAATCCATGGCACATCGCTACCGTCCGCGAATCGCACATTGGCGCCCAGAAACGGATAGCGAGCTTCGCGCATGCGCGCCTTTAGCGTGTCGATTCCCCAGTCGAACTCGTGGTTACCCAGGGCGGCGGCGGAATAGCCAAGCATATTGTACAGCTGGATAACAGGGCGCCCGAAAGCGAGATTCGAGGGGAGAGTTCCCTGGTACATATCCCCGCCATCGAGTAGTACGAGCGCGCAGTCTGCCTGACAGTCCCGCGAGGCTCGCTGTATGGACGCTGCCAGAGCTACCGCGCCCCCCCGGACGACGCCGCGAGAATCTGCTCGAGACTCGAGAGCCCCGTGAAAGTCGTTCGTCGCGAGAATGCGAATACGCCGGCCCCTGGACGTGGATGGCGCGGTCCGCGACGAGCGCTCGAACGGATTCGCCAGCATGCCTGCAAGTGCAGGCCCAATGGCCCCGCCCGGAACGAGATCCCAATTCCTCGAATGGTAATCGTCTGGATTGATCGTCCCGCGCTTTCGCACTTCGTCGATCAGAAGCTGGCGAATTTCGACAGTTCCATCGTACACCACCGGAGCGCCCCCAAGCATGGCATAGCCCCCACCGCCCGACTGGCGGTAGTTGTTGAGCGCCATGGTGAAGCTGTCCGAATCCGCGATCGGGCGGTTGGAGAACTCCAGCCTTGTGATGCGTGAACCCACTGGCCTGGAGACATCCACTGTGTAACTGGCACCAGCCACTATGTCGAAGTTGTACCCAGGCACTTTGGAATTCACAGGGTCGTCCGAGGTTCCGACAGTTCCGAAATACCTGGCACTGTACTCGAGATATTCCCTCAACTGCTTCCCGCTTATCCGGATCGCCTTGAGCGTATTCTCGTATGGATACAAGCGCGCGACTTCCGCGACGGTTATCGGTCCCGCATCCAGACTTGCTTCCAGAGAGAAAGCGGCCGTGGACGCCAATTGCGCGTTGGCGGTTCTCCTCTGAACCTCGAGGACAAAATCCGTTATGGGGGCGTCCGCGACGCGAGCGGAGTCAGCACGCCAAGCTACCGGTGTACTGCCGATTTCGGCCGTAGAGTAGGCGACCGTGGCTTCGTGAGCGCGTTGTGTAGCAGCCAGAACGCTGGGTGACTCCACGCGTCCGGCGGTGGCAATCAGCTCCCCACGTCTGGACGTTACACGCCAGCGCGAACCAGCAGGCTCCACTTTCAGATGAGCCACGGCCACGCTCTCCGCCCAGTTCTTTGCCTGTATGAGCAACGTGGTCCCGATGATCGTGTCGGCCATCTGCCTGTGCGAATGACCGTAGTTGATCAGATCGATTCCCTCGACTTCACGCGCAAGCCGGGCGCTGACGTTCTCGCTTGGAAGACCTGTAGCAATCGTGTCATAGCTCGCCGGCTCGTTGAGCCCTGAATGAATCGTCACGATCACAACGTCGGCGCCGCGCGCTCGTACATTTCTCACCGCCGCGCGAACCTCCGGAACAATGTCCCGGAACTGCAGCTTCCCCTGCAGCTTGTCGCGATCCCACACTGCTGAGCCCGGGGTCGTCGCGCCGATTATCCCCACGGTTATTCCAGATCGCTTGACGAGAGTGGAGGCGGGGTATGCCCGATCTCCATTGGGGCGGTACACGTTGGCGGCGAGGAGCGGAAATCGGGCTTGACCGATTGCAGCCCCGAGCACTGGAATTCCATAGTTGAATTCGTGATTTCCTATCGCGGCCGCATCGTACATCATGGCATTCATTGCGGCTATGACGGGATGCGCCGCGCCTGGGTCAAGGCGAGCCGCTACATAGGTTAGAGGGTTACCCTGCAGAAAATCTCCCGCGTCTACGAGCAGCACGCGGCCAGGAGCCGCTGCCCGCAACGAATCCACGATCGTGGCAGCACGCGCCAGACTGTGCTTCGAGTTCGCTGCGCCAAGGTAGTAGTCCCACCCCCGAAGCCGGCCATGTTGATCGGTGGTCGCCGCCACCATCAGTTCAACCGGCTCTGTCGCTGTCGTTGGCAGCGAGTTGGGTCGCCCTGTCTGCGTCGAGGGTGCGCATGCGGCGATCAGTGCAAGGAAGGCGAGGCGATGCATGGAAAAAAGGTAGCGGGTGGTTTGGAACGGTGCGAGTACGGTTGACCGAGCCGCGAAGACGGCTCAACTTCCCGCCCATGTTTTCCGCGCGGTTGAGGGTTCGTTACCGCATCGTGACGCTCACGCTACTTCTCCAGCCCGCGCCGCGGCGCGAATGTACCAGCTTCGCCGGCGAATACTTCTCGCGAAAAAGAGAAGTTGAATGAAGTCGCTCATCATCGGCGTCGCAGGCGGAACTGGCTCCGGAAAATCCACGGTCGCGCGCAGGGTCGCCCAGGCGCTCGATGCGGCTTCCGTCGCCTTTATCGACATGGATGCGTACTACCGTGACCTGACGCATTTGTCGCTTGAAGAGCGGCGGCACTTCAACTGGGATCACCCCGACGCTTTCGATGTCGGTCTGCTTGTAACGCATCTGGAAAAGCTCAGCGCTGGCAAGGCAATCGACAAACCGGTGTATGACTTCCTCGCTCATGTGCGCGCGGCGGAGAGCGTACGCATTGAGCCCGCGGATGTTATCGTCATCGATGGCATTCTTCTGTTCGTGGATGCCCGGATTCGGGAGCTCTGTGATGTGAAGGTGTATGTGGATGCTGACGCCGACATCCGCCTGATACGGCGAATTCAGCGAGACATGACACTACGCGGGCGCTCATTCCAGGAAATTCTGGATCAATACCTGAAAACCGTCCGACCAATGCATCTGGAATTCGTGGAGCCCAGCAAGAGGTACGCTGACGTCATCGTTCCGCGCGGCGGTCACAACTCGATCGCTATCGAGATGATCGTGGCAAAGATCCAGCGCCGTTTGGAGTCAGCCGTCGAATGACCCGCACGGAAACGAGTGAACGGGTGCTCGTCGTTGACGACGAGCCGGAGATTGTGGCCCTTGTCGCATACCACCTCGCGAAAGAGGGATACCGAGTGTCGACCGCGGCTTCCGGACCGGAGGCGATGGCGGCGGCGCTGGCGGAGCGGCCTACTCTGGTAGTTCTCGACCTCATGTTGCCGGGAATGTCCGGATTCGAAGTACTGGAGAAGCTTCGCGCGCAACCCGCAACGCGAAACGTTGCTGTCCTGCTGCTCACCGCGCGAGGAGATGAGGCGGACCGGATCCGCGGTCTCACGCTGGGGGCGGACGACTACCTCACAAAACCGTTCAGTCCTCAGGAGATGGTGCTTCGGGTAGCCGCCATACTCAGGCGCGTGGCAGCTCCCGCAGCGACACCCTCGGATACTCTGATAATCGGTGCCATCGAAATCGACCGCGCCGCGCATCGTGTGACTGTAAGCGGACGACTGGTCGATCTCACTCCAATTGAATACAAACTACTTCTTCTGCTGGGCGAGCGGCGCGGTCGGGTACAAGCGCGCGCACACCTTCTCGAGACGGTTTGGGATGCTGCACCGGATATCCAAACCCGCACCGTAGACATGCACGTGCAGCGGCTGAGGACCAAGCTCGGCGCTGCGGGCGATACCATCGAGACGGTCCGAGGCTTTGGATACCGGCTCAGGGCAGCGGAGTCCCGCAGACAGTGAGGATAGGCCAGCGCCTTCTGCTGGGTTCGCTCCTGGTTATCGCGGTCCTGGTAATATTGCTGGTCGTTGTAACTGGTATCCGGTTACAGTCGCAGCTCACGCGACTTTCAGTCGAGCACCAAACCCGGGATGCGCGACTCCTCGCGGCCCTGTGGATAGCAGGCACCAATTCCGATTCGCTTGCCGACGTCACTTCTGGGTCGCTCGGTACCAGGGTTTCTCTCATTGATTCCTCGGGACGTGTCGTCGGTGACTCCAGATTTGATGGAGAAGATCTCGCGCGGCACGACAATCACGCGGATCGGCCAGAAGTAATCGACGCGTGGCGCTCCGGCTTTGGATGGTCGCGCCGCCTGAGCGCATCGGGGGGGACGGAGGAACTGTATGCCGCAGTACGTGGCCAACGCGGCATCGCCCGCGTGTCCTCGCCTACGTTACAGCTCGACATTTTCGTCCGGCGGGTCCAGCGTGACATCCTGGTATCGGGTCTGGTAACATTGGCTGCCGCTGCGGTACTCTCCTGGTTGTTCTCGCGCTCGATATCCGCGCCAGTAGAAGAGTTGCGGGATGTTGCCCGCGCGCTCGCGGCGGGCGACCTCACCCACAGACCTGTCTTGACTGGGCCAGGCGAGGTGGGTGATCTGGCCGATGCGATTCACCGCATGGCTGAACAGTTGGGCGGCCGCCTCCACGCGCTCGCCGCCGAGGATGCTCTACTCGCCGGTACGATCGAGTCACTGGACGAGGGAATTCTCGTAATCGATTCCAACCGGAGAGTCATAAGAGCGAACGACAGTGCCCGGCGTCTGCTCGGAGTTCGCAGCGAGGTTCCCTTTTCCGCGGATCTCCTGCCTCGGGATCGCGCACTGTCGGAAACGCTGGCCGATGCGCTTGCCGGCCGCGACACCCTGCCATCTATTGAGCTGGATCTGACTGATAGAACGCTGGAAGTTCGTGTACGCGCCCTCACTGAAGGGCGCGCCGTCCTTGCCGTGCTGGATCTTTCCGCGCAACGCCGTCTTGAGATGGTCCGCCGCGATTTTGTGGCCAATGTGTCGCACGAGCTCAAGACGCCTCTAACCGTAATCGGGGGCTTCGCAGAGACTCTGGCGACCGACCAACTTTCCTCTGCCCAGCAGGCGCATTTCGCCAGGGCCATTCTTGCCAGTGCTCGCCGGATGCAGCGCCTCGTGGAGGACCTTCTCGACCTTTCGCGTATCGAATCCGGAGGGTGGAAGCCAAATCCTGTTGAGCTCGAGGCACTCTCGGTTTTTGAAGAAGTGCTTACCTCTTACCATGCCGAAGCGACCGCCAAGAAAATCGTACTGGCTGTAGACGTCGATCCTCAGGCGGCAAAGATCTTTGCCGATCCCACTGCGCTTCGCCAGGTCCTGTTCAATCTCGTGGAAAACGCACTTCGACATACACCGCCGGAGGGTACGGTCACGCTTTATACCGCGGCTGAAGAAGGCGGCATCTGGATTGGCGTCAGAGATACTGGTATAGGCATCGCTCCCGAGCACCTGTCACGCATTTTCGAACGCTTTTACCGTGTGGACTCCGGCCGGGCACGTGAGAGCGGCGGTACTGGCCTGGGACTCGCAATCGTGCGGCATCTCGTCGAAGGGCACGGCGGACAGGTCGTCGCTGAGAGTGCCCCGAGCCGGGGGACCACCGTCATGGCATTCTTTCGGCACCGGTCCGCGGTCTCGGGTTCATGATCGGGGCCTGCCTCCGCCCCTTAGGACGGAGCGTGACGGATTCTGGCGCCGGCCCTGAGGTTCGGATAGCTTGGGTCGGCCCGCGAAAGGGCACGCTGCCTTCACGCGCCCCGCCGATCAACCAGGCAAAGATCCATGCACCAACATTGGCGCCCACGTTTCCCGCACCGGATTGCCGGGCTGATCGCTATCCTGTGTCTCAGTCGCACCCTCTCCGCGCAGACGGAGGCCGCCGCCAGCAAGCCCCCTTCCTATCCCTCCTTCAAGGTTGCGGCGCGACTTCACTTTCAGGGCTATTACTTCGATAACGATGAATACGCTACCGCCGGCTTCGGTAATCCCGGCCCTAAAAGCAGCTTTTTCACGCGGCGAGCACGAATCGAAATTGCGGGCAAGCTATCGGAACGTGTCTCGTTCATCGTCCAACCTTCCTTTGAGAACGGCGGAGGCCGCGAGCCCAATCTGCGGCTTCGAGATGCTTATATCGATGTGATACTGAGTTCGGAAGTGGGGGCGTCACAGGTGAAGCTGCGCTTTGGCCAGGAAAAGCGGCCGTTCAACCGTTACGAGCTTTTATCAGCGAATAATCTTCCATCCATAGAACGAGGCGCTGGGCGCGGGCTCCTTCCTCAAGGCTCGAACAATTACTTCGAGCGCGCTGGATTTCTTTCCCACGACGTAGGTATCAGCGTGTTGGGGAAGCTCGGGTCCGTCGCCACCGCCCAGGTGGGTCTCTACAACGGAACCGGCGAAAGCTTCATCGACAACAACAACTCGAAATCTTTCGGAGTGCGTTTGACTTCGAGCGTCGGTTCGAAGGTCAATTTGGGCGCGTCATACTTCTCGCACGACGGTATTGTAACTCCTCCACAGCCGGCGCCTCCTGCTCCGGCTGGTACGCCGGATTCAGCATTCCGGAACAACGCCTTCGGTCTTGATGCTTCCTGGGGAAAACCAGGAGACGCCGGATTCTTCGCCGTGGCCGACTATATGCGCGGGGAGGCATTCAGGAACGGATTGCCGAGCATGAGTGGGCTGTCTGTGGTCTCAGCATATCACTTTAGGCTAGCACGGGTTGGCTTGTACGCCATTGAGCCAGCTCTTCGCTTTGATACGGCTGATCCAGACAGTGAAACGGATAAGGATGCTTCCGCTCTTCTCACAGCTGTGCTCGGTCTGTACCTGAACAGCTCCACCATTTTCCGCGTCGCGTACGAGAGGCAGCATTTCGAGCGAAACGGACCGTCAACGGCCGGGATTCGTACGGCAATGACCGTGCACTTCTGAGTGCCTGCCGGAGGCGTTGTGCCTGTTACCGCTGACCTATTTTACTGTGACACACACGTTACGTAACGCCTTTCTCGCCACCTCGCCGAAACTATAGCTTCCAGAGGTTCTTCAAACATGGAGCACATTAGAGTGATGCGATTCATTGTCGCGACCACGGCCGCGGTATTTGCGCTCGCTTGCGC
Organism: Gemmatimonadaceae bacterium; assembly: GCA_014379205.1. GTDB lineage: Bacteria > Gemmatimonadota > Gemmatimonadetes > Gemmatimonadales > Gemmatimonadaceae > JACMME01. The sequence goes on along the minus strand of JACMME010000180.1, from coordinate 22,703 downwards.
CCCGGGCGACGAGAGCAGTTCAGCGGATACCGCCGGAAAGGCTTCCACATCTGGTGTTTCACTGACGGGCGCCGGTGCGACGTTTCCCTATCCCCTCTACAGCAAGTGGTTCTCCGACTACGCGAACAACACCGGGATAAAGATCAATTATGGGTCTATTGGATCCGGTGGAGGCATTCGACAGCTCACTGAGGGCACTGTCGATTTCGGTGCTACCGACAGCCCGATGACAGACGAAGAGATGGCAAAGGCAAAGGGTCCGATCCTGCATATACCCTCGGTGCTTGGAGCAGTGGTTCTCATTTACAACGTGCCCGGAATTACACAGCAGCTCAAGCTCACAGGACCGGTGATAGCCGATATCTACCTTGGCAAAATCAAGAAGTGGAACGACAAGCGCATTGCCGGCTTGAATGTCGGCACGTCGCTTCCCGACGCCGACATACTGGTGGTGCATCGCTCGGATGGCAGTGGTACCACTTTCATCTTCACGGATTATTTAGCGACAATCAGCGCCCCCTGGGCCTCGGGACCTTCCAGAGGCAAAGAGGTGCAATGGCCTGCGGGGCTGGGCGCCAAAGGCAACGAAGGTGTAACCGGTCAGGTGAAGCAGACACCGGGAGCCATCGGATATACTGAACTGATCTATGCCAAGCAGAACAAGCTGCCATTTGCCTCCGTGCAAAATGCCGCTGGTAATTTTGTTGAACCCTCAGTGGAAACAGTGACTGCTGCAGCGGCCGGTGCCGCGGAGCGGCTCGCGCCCGATACCGACTATCGCCTTTCTATCGTCAACGCCCCTGGAGCGCAGGCTTATCCGATTTCTTCATTCACCTGGCTGCTCGTTTACCAGAAGCAGGCAGACCAGGAGAAGGGGCGAAAGCTTGTGGATTTCCTCAAGTGGGCGATGACGGATGGGCAGGGCGTCGCGGGCTCAATGGATTACGCTCCCCTTCCCGCTTCCATGGCCTCGCGACTGACTGAGCGTCTGGGCACCATCACGGTCGGCTCCGGCACGTGAGTGAAGGTGACGGGGCGGCCGTCATCGCCAATGGCGATGATGCGCCGCGGCCGCTCCGTATCGTGGGCTCGGCGATCGCAGACCGCGTCTATACGTGGGTGCTCACCGCATTCGCGCTGTGCATACCAGCGCTGCTTCTGCTACTCGTCATAGCACTTGGGCTTGCGGGCTGGCCAGCCTTCCGCCGCTTCGGCTTCGCATTTCTCACGAGCAGCACCTGGAATCCGGTGGCGGGTATCTACGGCGCCGCGCCGGCCATTTACGGCACTGTGGTCACTTCCATCATAGCGCTGATTGTGGCTACGCCGCTGGGAGTCGGTGTCGCCCTCTTTCTATCAGATCTGGCGCCACGCCGGGTTCGCCAGCCTGTCGCATTCCTGGTGGATTTGCTGGCAGCCATCCCCAGTGTTGTGTACGGTCTGTGGGGTATTTTTGTGCTCCTGCCGTTCCTGCGCGAGACGCTCATGCCTTTTCTCAGAGATACGCTCGGATTGGGAGGAACTGTCTTTTTCAGCGGCCCCGCGTATGGGCCAAGCATGCTGGCTGCCGGACTGATATTGGCAGTGATGGTGCTTCCATACATCTCAGCCATATCGCGCGAGGTGCTGCTTGCCGTGCCGCGTTCGCAGCGAGAGGCGGCCCTGGCACTGGGCGCCACGCGTTGGGAGATGATTCGGGGTGCAGTCATACCGTACGCAAAGTCCGGCATCATAGGCGGAATCATACTCGGACTTGGTCGAGCACTTGGCGAGACCATGGCGGTCACGATGCTTATCGGCAATCGCCATGAGATTTCGGCGTCCCTTCTCGCGCCTGGCTACACGATGGCTTCGCTGATAGCGAATGAGTTTGCCGAGGCATCGAGTGACCTGCATCTGTCTGCACTCATGGCGGTTGGACTGACTCTCTTCGTCATCACCATGATCGTCAATGGCATTGCGCGATGGCTGGTTTGGCAGGTCGGCCGGACGGGGAGCGGACGACCGTGAGCGCGCCCGCAATCGCGCCAGCGCCTGATCGTCCGCATCGCCCGAGCGACAGGCAGCGGGCCTTCGCGGAACGCACGCTTGGTACCGTGCAAAGGCGGCGCATCGTGAATGCGGTGATGTTATCCCTGCTCTTCCTTGCCGCCATTGCCGCGACTCTTCCACTGCTCTTCATTCTGTTCCACCTCATGCGGCTCGGCATTACGTCGCTCACGCCAGCTTTTTTCACAAAGATGCCGCGGCCCGTCGGCGAAGCCGGCGGAGGAATGGCAAATGCGATCGTCGGCACTCTGATCCTGATTGGTGCGGCTTCCGCAATCGGACTTCCCATCGGGGTCGGGGCCGGCCTCTACCTCGCGGAGCGCCGCGGCGCCAGACTTGCGAACGCCGTACGCTATCTCTCGGACGTCCTGAACGGCCTCCCATCGATCGTGATGGGAATATTCGCCTGGCAGTTCCTCGTGCGGCCAGTGGGGCACTTCTCGGCGCTCGCTGGAGCCGTCGCCCTTGGAGCCATGATGATTCCCATGTTGACGCGCACCACTGAAGAGATGGTGCGATTGGTGCCGGTTGCGCTTAGAGAGGCCGCACTCGCGCTGGGCTATTCCAAGTGGCGAACCTCCTTGACGATCGTGGTACGCACTGCCGGCCCGGGCATAGTTACGGGTGCACTGGTTGCGATGGCCCGCATTGCCGGGGAGACAGCGCCCCTGCTTTTCACGGTTTTGGGTAATCAGTTCTGGTCTGTGTCGCTTGCGGAACCAATTGCGGCGCTGCCACTCCAGATATTCGAGTATGCGAAGAGCCCCTATGAAGAGTGGCATGCGCTTGCGTGGGCGGGGGCTCTCGTGCTGATATCTCTTATTCTGGTGATCGGCGTGGCGGCTCGCTTCGCGACCCGACAGCGGTTCGGAGCTCATGGCGACTAACAGTTCGCTTACCAGCGGCGCTCTGGCATCCGGTGGACAGCACCATGTCACAGACATTCAGCGGTTGGCATCGGAAGGACTGACTGCATACTTCGGCTCGGCGGCGGCGATACGCGGAATCACCCTCGGCGTGCCGGATAGAAGCGTGACGGCGATCATCGGACCTTCGGGATGCGGCAAATCGACTTTTCTTCGTTGCCTCAACCGCATGCACGAGACCATACAGGGGGCCCGCGTTGACGGACGCGTTGTTCTTACGGCGCGCGACGGCAAGGCTTTGGACATCTACGCAAAAAGCGCGAACCCCATAGCCGTGCGCAAACACATCGGAATGGTCTTCCAGCGACCCACGCCATTTCCCACGATGTCGATCAGGGACAACGTGGCAGCGGGTCTCAAGGTGACGGCCAATGGTGCCAGCACACCCCGGCGGACCGATGAGATAGTGGAGCGTGCGCTGCGGCGCGCTGCGCTATGGGAGGAAGTCAAGGACCGTTTGCGCACGAGTGCCGTCGCGTTGTCGGGAGGCCAACAGCAGAGGCTTTGCATTGCACGAGCTCTCGCAACCGAGCCGGAGGTAATTTTACTGGATGAGCCGACCGCCTCCCTCGACCCCATCAGCACTCAGAGGATCGAGGAGCTGCTGCACGAGCTTGAGGGAGAAATGACGATCGTCGTGGTGACGCATAACATGCAGCAGGCGGCACGAGTCTCCAGTAGAACGGCTTTTTTCCTCAACGGCGAGCTCATAGAGACGGCGCCGACACGCCAGCTCTTCACCTCTCCCTCGGACTCACGCACGGAAGCATACATCACCGGCCGGTTTGGATGAGCGCTGCGTCCGCAGGTCCGCAACGTTCTCAGGTACTGGCCACGCCCAAGGCGGCAGTCGGCCAGACGCATCCCGGCACCATAACGGCAGACGACTTCAGCTTCTGGTACGGAAAGGTGCAGGCGCTCCACAAGGTCAGCCTGCTTATTCCGCCTCGCTCGGTCACAGCGCTCGTAGGGCCGTCAGGGTGCGGCAAATCCACTTTTTTGCGCTCGATCAACCGTTTGAACGATGTGATTCCCGGCGTTCGCACCGACGGGTTGCTGCTACTCGATAACACCGACATCTACGCATCGCGAGTGGATGTCGTGGCTCTTCGGCAACGGGTGGGGATGGTGTTTCAGCGCTGGAATCCCTTTCCGAAATCCATATACGACAATGTCGCGTACGGACCTCGCATAAACGGCACGCGCGATGGCGCAACACTCGACGAGATCGTGGAGCAATCGCTTCGAAGAGCAGCACTTTGGGACGAAGCCAAGGATCGATTGCGAGCGAGCGCACTTACATTATCGGGAGGCCAGCAGCAGCGGCTCTGCATCGCGCGAGCGTTGGCCAACAACCCGGAGGTACTGCTGCTGGACGAGCCAGCCAGCGCGCTGGACCCAATCGCTACGCAGCGCGTAGAAGAACTGTTGTACGAACTGAAGGCGGAGTTGACCATCGTGATTGTAACGCACAATCTGCAACAGGCAGCACGAGTGTCGAACCACGCCGCGTTTTTCTACCTCGGCCACCTGGTCGAGGCGGGCATCACGGAGCAACTATTCACGAGCCCGCGTGAGCAACGCACGGAAGCCTATTTGACGGGGAGATTCGGATGAGCGTTCTCGAGGCAACTACAGGATATCGCCACTTTCATCAGCAGCTGGACACGCTCAAGCAGCGTCTTCTGGCGATGTCAGAGCGTGCGGAATCACTGGTGGATCTCGCGGTTGATGCGCTTCTCTCTCGCGACGCCGCCAAGGCTGAAGCGGTGATAGTCGCCGACGCTGAAGTCGACCAACTGGAGATCGAGATCGAGCAACTCGGCATCGCCCTGCTCGCGCTGCAGCAACCTATGGCTCGCGACCTGAGGTTCATCATCAGCGCAATCAAGATCTCCAGTGACCTGGAGCGCGTCGGGGATCATGCGGTTAACATCGCGCAATCCGTCGAACGTCTCTCCGCTCTGGGACAGGCGATCATGCCGGACCCGGAAATCGAGGAGATGGCGCGGCGAGCCAGGGAGATGCTGGGGGATGCGCTCGACGCGTTCGTACGCGCGGACGGCGCCCTTGCGCGTGAGGTATGCCGGCGTGATGACCAGGTTGACTCCCTGCACGACGGAGTGTTCCGCATCCTCGTGACGCACATGATGGAGAATCCCCACACGATCTCAGCCGCAATGGAGTTGTTCCTGGTGAGCCGGAATCTCGAGCGCGTCGCAGACCTCGCCACGAACATTGCGGAGGATGCGGTCTATCTCGCGGAGGGGAAGCAGATCAAGCACCACAACGAGGAGAGGGCTTCGTAGCGTGGTGGTGGGTAGATCATCAGGGAGAACAAGCAAGCACCAGTTTACGCACTAACAGCCCGGTACCGGGGCCGGTCAGTACGATTGCGCCGCTTTGTCTCCCGTGCTGCAGACGCCCGTGGCGCATTGGCTGGCATGCCTGCCTGGGCCAGACAGAAGCTCACCCAGCGGAAGCGGACCGCGTCCGAGGCATTGCGCCATCGCGACGCCGCTGGAAGTTCCGATTCGCGTTGCACCGGCTGCGATCATCTTCAGCGCAGTCTCGCAGTCGCGAACGCCCCCGGAAGCCTTCACCCCAAGCGCGTCGCCAACTGAAAGGCGCATCAGCGCCACAGCTTCCGCGCTGGCACCGCCCGCGGAATGGAATCCGGTGCTCGTCTTCACGTACTGTGCGCCACTTTCCCGGGCTAGGGCACACGCCTTGATGATCTCCACCGGCGAGAGCGCCGCCGACTCGATGATGACTTTGACAACGCGTCCCGCGGCTTCCCGCACCACCGCGCTGATGTCGGCCGCTACGTGCCCCCAGTCTCCACTCTTGATGTGGCCTATGGCGGCGACCATGTCCACTTCATCCGCGCCCTGACGCACCGCAAGCGATGCCTCGGCCGCCTTCGTCTCGGATTGGCTCGCGCCAAGCGGAAAGCCAATTACGGTGGCCACCTTCACCTGCGAACCCTTGAGCCGGTGCCGGCATAGCTCTACCCAAACAGGGTTCACGCACACCGCGGCAAACCGCTGATCCCTTGCTTCGGCGCAAAGTTTCTCCACTTCGCTCCGAGTTGCTTCCGCCTTTAGCAGGGTGTGATCGATGAAGTCCGCTATGCGTGCTTGATCGCGCACATATGAAACTCCCGCGGGCGCAGGAGCGCGTGCCTCGCTGGGCAAAACGGAGGTAGGGGGCGATCCAGCGGCGCCGTCTCTGGCATGCGACTTCTGGTCCGCCCTCGCCAGTTCTTCCGCCACACGCCGCGCCAGACCGTTGAGATCGAGCGTCATGCCTTTGTTTTCGCTTGCCGCTATGGGCGCTACGGGCGTTCTGGCACTAACCATGGGCTTGCTACTCGGCCAGATCGATACGGTCGACTACTCCGACGACGACAGCTTGGGCGGGAATATCCGGATCGCCAAAAAGCGTTCGAGCGGAGCCTCCCTCCTGAACGACAAGAACGCGTTCACCGCTGCCGACGCCTATGACGTCCAGCGCTATCAACTCAGCGCCCTCTTCCGTTCCGTTCAAAGCGAGCCGCCTCACCAGGAGCAATTTCTTGCCGCTCAAGTGCGCGTGCTTATGAGTCGATACAACGTCGCCTACTACGCGGGCTATGAACAAACGGTTAAGGCTCCGGAGTTGGACGTAGCATCATAACCAGCTAACGCACGTAGCACCATGCGGGCTCACTATAGCCCAACCTCACCTATTGCTGGTTGGCGTAAGAGAGAAACTTGAACTGCCCTTCTCTCTCAATGATCGTTCCGAAAAGCGACAGATCAACGGGTGGCCCAGTACCTGTGTCGGCCTTCACGATACACGGCCCCCAGAGAATATTGTTTTCTTCCTTTCGAGTTTTGGGACTGCAGCTATAGCCTTCGTATTGGGCCGGACGCCTGGCGAACAGGGCGAGTGCTCGACGGATCCCCTTCCCACTGTGCTCTCGCGAGCGAAGATAATTGAGATCGGGTGCCTCCTCGTAAGGCGGCCGCGACGCGCGCGAAGTGGGGTAGTACAGGTACGCGAACTCCGCGCGAGTGATGAGCATGCGCCCAAGTGCGGTAGTATCCGTTTGCTGGAGCGCTCTAACAAAATTCCTGACAAGCTCCTCACGGGTTTGAGCTCCTCCGGACAGGTTTGACGGAGCCAATGGTATGTCGGCCCTGAAGCGACGCAATGCCTCTTCTACGGGGAATACGCTGTCAACGATGGCCGTGGTTGAAGGCGGTTCGTCGCTGGGCTTCGCCGTGTGCGACTGGCCTTTCTCCACGGCGCACGCATTTAATGCAGCAATGAACCCGAGGGCAACGAAACACCGCATGTACATATACTAGGTTGGCCGTATGGGGGATGTAATGCCGGCGCCCTTCGCAGGGCGCCGGCTGGAACTACCAACACGCGCTTGCTACTACGTGTACCGAGAAGTCCGCACCACTTGGGCGAACACCTTTATCTCGGTGTCACAGCTTCAGTTGATGACGTACACTGTCCAACCCTCATACCATTTCGGACCGGCCGGGTCCACCGCACCCACGTAGCTTGTTCCAACAATGCCGCTTGTTCCGCCAAACAAACCACTGACGCGCGCTGCAACGCTTCCGGTGAAGGTAGCGAGGCCGCCAGTCCGCGCCGCTGATGCAGCTGATGGCGTCCAGTCAAGACCGGGAGGTGTAAGACTCACGAAAAGGCTCGCTGCCGTACCAGATGCTTCGACTATGTTGTTGCTGGCGAAGTTGGCTTGCTGCCCGAACACGTTGGAGCCTCCGGGTGCATCGAAGTTTGCTCCGTTTTCCACGAGGAGAACATTCCGGATTGTGACACTGTCGCGCTGACGCAGTGTATCCGTAGCCAGATCGCGGATGTTGATCGCCGTGCGGGGCCAGCGCGCCAGAATTCCGTTAATCAGTGTAACTCCCGCGCCACGCCGGATAACTGCACCATAACCTCCGGAAGAGGTCGTAAAGGCACTGCCAAAACCAACCACCGTAAAGTTCGCGAAAACCGGATTGGAGAAGGGCACGCTGCCGGCGAAGGTCGTACAGAAAGGCCTGGTGTTCTCGCAGCCGTCGCCTTCGAAGCCGTTCGGGTCGGTGGAGAGTGAGCCTGCTCCCGCCCTTTGCGGAATTTGCTGGGACTGGAAAGCGATCAGGAATTGATTGCGACCGCGATAGCCCTCGGTCCAGTCAAAATGGTCGTCGCCAGACTCGTACGATACGAGGTAACGTCCGTCGACGGTACCGCCAAACCACTCGAAACTGTCATCGAGACCAGCCATTGTCTGAACATACTCAATGGTCGTACCACGGCCAACAGCGTACATAGAGAGGCTGTTGAGCTCCTCATTCGTGGTTTCAGCGTAGCCCGCGAACTCGATGCGAACGTAGCGCAGAGTCCCGCTGTTATCGTTGTCATCCGTGCCGTTGGCGTAATCCTGGCGCGCAGTGGTCGGTCCTTCAGTGAATATCGAAGTACCGGCGCTGTTTCGATTGATCCGCGCGTTCCCCACGATTACCAGCCCTCCCCAATCACCCGGCTTGCGCGATCCGACCGGCTGGGAAGAAGTGAAGACGATAGGATTGGCCGCTGTTCCGATTGCCACGATCTTCGCACCGCGCGTAACAAAGAGGGAGCTTCCCGGAGTATTGAAATCACCGAGGATTCTTGTGCCGGGCTGAATGGTCAGGGTTGCGCCACTGGCGATGCGCACGTATCCCTGAATCGTGTATACGCTGTCGGCGAACAGTGTCCGACTCGCTGTTATTGGTGCGGACAATGTCGCGGCGAAACGCCCAGACGCTGACGTCGTAACCGTCACCGGAGCAGTGAAGGCGCTCGTACGCGATCCTTCCACCGTAGCGACCTGATATCGATACTGCGTGTTGGGGTCGAGCCCAACGTCATCGAATGTTGTTCCCGCTGGAGTTCCCACCGTAGCAAACGCTCCTGCACCCGACGCGCGCTGCACAATGTACGAGGAAGCCCCCGACACCGCCGTAAAAGTCACGCGAGTCGTTGTCGCAGAAGTCGCCGTCACCGTCAGGCCGCTTGGCGGATCGACCGAATTATTGCCTGACGGCGGATCGTCATCGCCACAAGCAGTAAAAACCCCCAACGTCAATAACGTTGCAGCGAAGGTTCGAAGCGTGCGGCCTTCGAGTTTCATGTCGTTATCCTCAAAAAGTTGATACGGAGAACTTCAAATGTTGGTGGCGAATGAAAGCGCATCAACCCGTGCGTTCCTGTCGCGAATGCGTCTCGAACATGTAACAGTGAGGTCGACCCCGAAGCTCGTCAGCAGCAGTCGCGCACAGTCACCATTTCGATCAGAAAGGCGCAGGTCGCACTTGCGTTTGACCTTAGGGGCGCCAGCTCAAGCCCGCAGAGAACACGCGTCCAGCCGTGTAACGCTCCCGCGTCACTTGTCCTTGACTGATCTCATACGGGTAATCCAGCAGGTTCTTGAGATCGATCTTTGCGGCGATTGTACGCCACACCGGCAGAGAGACCGACACATCCAGGGCGTGCCGCTCCTGCTCGTAGGAATCGGGCAACTCGCCAACGCCTGCCGCGAAGATCCGTTTGCCTGAGACGTTGTAAAGCACCACGGCATTCGCCTTTCCGCTCGTCGAGGTGTAAGCCAGCCCTGCGTTCACCACAAATGGCGATTGACCCACCATCGGACGGTTGTCACGCGTCGTCGCCACGATTCCCTCGTTGCCCGGCCGAATATCGCTCTGCATTATCGTGCCGTTGGCGAAGAACGTGAAAGGCGTGAGCCGCTCTGTAAAAGCTCCCAACCCTTTGCGCAACTCCAGCTCAACACCGTAGTTCTCCGCGCCGTCTGCATTTACAAAGCTGATTTGCGTGCCGCCGGAGCTTGCGACGAAGACTCGCTCAATGGGCTGGGAAAAACGCTTTGCGAAGAGAGCGACGCTCAAAACCTCGCCCGCCTTGGGATACCACTCCCAGCGAATGTCGTAGTTCTGAATGAGCGCCCTCTTGAGTGAGGTGTCTCCAAATACGAACTCGTCACCGATGGCATCCTGGTAAAGCAAAGGGGACAACTCGCGATACTCGGGGCGGGAAAGCGTTTGTGAAGCTGAAAGGCGCAGGTTCTGCGCATCCGTCACGCTCAGGTTTAGAGCGATCGACGGCAGGACATCCGTGTCATTCAAACCGGACAGGAATTCGGTGCCGCTCTTGTTGAGGGTAGTTACCTCGAGACGGTCGTGCTCTACCCGCGCACCGGCGATCGCGCGAATCCTGTCGGTGAGCGGGTGGTCCGCCATGAAGTATCCCGCCGAGAGGCGCTCCCTGGCACGGTAGGATCCCGTTGTGAGATACGGCTCCACACGGAAGACGTCGCTATCGTCGGTCGAGTACCGATCAAACAGATCCTCAGCTGGCTGCGCCAACTCCGCTTCCGTGAGGTTCTGAGGGATGATGCTGAAGGACCTTGTGTCGACGTCACGCTTCGCATCGCGATACAGAGCGCCAACCTTGAGATAGGTCTGCCGAGTTTCGGGGCCGATAGCGAGCTTATAGTTGAGCGAGGGGCTGATACTGTGCTCGTCGAGGTCGCCAAATGTTCGCCGATTTGCTTCCGGCGCTGTAAGGAGTTGCCGGACAGGCTGATTCGTCTGCACATCCGGGATGAATCCGTAAGTCAGATTGGATCGGTCCGGCTCCACGCGGGTGACACCTGCGTAGTTCACCGCCCAGTCAACAGTGTGTCTCGTCCCCAATACGTGATCGCCGCGAAGCTGATTCGACAGCACGGTCCGCTCGACATACCGCAGCATCGTACGCTCGATGTCGAAATTGCCGAGATCATAAAAGCCCGAATCCTGGCGTGCCTCATTGTCGGCGGTGCGATTGTACGTGTTGTTCAGGGAGATCTTGCTGTTCCTCCCGATCCACGTGCTCAGATTGAGCAGCCCGCCCCACAAAATACTGGTCCTGCCAGTAGAGCCACGAAACGCATTGAACGATTGCGTCGTTCCGTTCACGCCACCGACCGCCTGCGCGCGCTCTTCATTCTCCCGGACTTCCTGTCCGTATGAGTAGGACAGCGAGCCGATGTAACCGACGGGATGCTTGAAGATGCGGTCCTCTCCACCAATACTGACGCCTGTGGAGTAGTTCGGGCGGCCGGACGCAGCATCAGCTGTCCATGAATTACGAAAGCTCCGGACCAGGCGATTGTACTCGAGTTGCGAGATGTTGGAGTTGAAGTTTCCGTATTGACGCACCAGGGAAGGAAGTTTGCGGGCCTCGCCGCCAAAGCCAATCCACTCCGAGCCGGCGCTGGGAGCAGACAGAATCTGGCTTCCGCTTGCCGCGTCATTGTAGCCCATCGACATGGAATAGCTGAGCGTTCGACGCGCCGGGAATTCTCGTGTCTGAATGTCGACCTGGGCGCCGCTGAAGTCGCCTGACTGATCTGGCGTGAAGGTCTTCGAAGTAGTGACTGTCTGAAGGAGGCTCGCCGGAAAGAGGTCGAGCGGCACGACCTTGCGTTCGGGCTCGGGACTCGGCACGCGCGCGCCATTCAGAGAGGTATTGGTATACCGCTCGCCCAAACCTCTCACAAATACGTAACGACCGTCCTGAACCGTTACACCGCTAACCCGCTGGATTGCGGAGGCCGCATCACTGTCAGGGCTTCTGGCGATCTGTTCAGCCGTTACTGAGCTGACGATCCCCGTTGCCGTCCTCTGGCGATCGAGCGCCTCGTTAACGGTCCCGCGCTCAGCGGATGCCGTCACCTCGAGTGTTTGCAGCTGAACGGATGCGACGTCGAGCGCGACATCCTGCTCGATTGAGCCGTTTGCCGGGAGCATTAACGCCGTTATTGTCTTGGGCTGATATCCAATGCGGCGGATGTGCATGGATACGGTGCCTGCGGGAATTCCCGTGATGCTATACCGTCCATCGACTCCCGACATGACTCCGGCGGTCGTTCCCACTACCTGTACGCCGACGTCGGCTATGCCCTGGCCGGACTGGCGGTCGATGACTCGACCAACGATACGACCGGTTGGCACTTGAGCGGCAGAAACTTCGGGTGATAACGTAAAGAACGCGGCCATAGCGCCTAGCAGTAGAGCGGTCGCCGCGATTGATCGGTTCTTCATAGGGTATGGATTTTTTTGGGGGAAAGTGCTGCTGACCCTTGCCGCACTGTCTAGGAAGCATCCACAACCGTCGTATTATTTCGTGCACGGTATTGCAACGATCTTGTCACGAAGGGTCGTTGCCCGCTCAAATCGGCAAGCCTTGCAGCTTTCGGCTTCGCCGGAGAAATCGGAGCCCCGTGTCTTTCCGACTCCCACACAGCGAAAGCCACAATCAAGGTGTCCAGAGCGCCGGCTTCCACATCTCCGATTCCTCTGGCATCGACTCGAATGCGCCGCAGCCCTTTGGGAAGTCGCGCGCATTCGTTGATTACGCGAAGCGCTGCGAACGGGGATAACGTGCCACTGATGTAAATGGTGGCGGCTGCTGAGTGTGCTTCGACCGCGAACGAGAAGGAAGGCTGCATATTCTCTCCATCCAGTGGTTGAGAGGATGCTAGGCCTAGGTCGTCACGCGTGTAGTGCCACACAGTCACGTACTGGTAACGTTCCCCCGGAGAGTGCGTTCCAGAGATTCGTCCGGTTGAAAGCGGGCAGTACGACTGCTATTGTGCACTCTGATCGCGCCGCCTCGATAATGAATGCGTTCGGAAACGGCTGGGAATAAAAGAGTAGGCAGTTCCTGATCCCGGTTCTCCGCTCCTCCTCCCATTCCTCAGTTCATGAAATCGATGTGACGAGCGCTTCTCGCGACTTGAGAGATGGGACCCCACAGGCCGCCCCAATTCGGCGCAATGGGCGGTCGGGCACCCTGGAGCCGGGAACGACGCGAGTGGCCGCGATCGATATTGGATCCAATTCCATTCGCCAGATCGTCGCCGACGTCGAATCGCAGGGCCAGATTCGCGTTGTGGATGAAATGAAGGCGGCACCGCGCCTCGGTGCAGATATGTCCACGGACGGGCAACTCGGTGCGGAATCAATGGTTCGAGCGGTCGATGCGGTTGTGAGGATGACCACGTTGGCGCGGCAGCTTGGAGCCACGCGTATCGAAGCAGTCGCTACCAGCGCAGTACGCGATGCAGGTAACGCGGCAACGTTCGTCAATGCCGTGCGGCGCGAGGCCGGCTTGCGGGTGCGAATCCTGAGCGGCGAGGAGGAAGCCAGGCTGAGTTATCGAAGTGCCCTGGCTCACTTCGATCTAGCCTCTGGACGCGCTGTGGTGGCGGACATTGGCGGCGGCTCACTGGAATTGGCTCACAGCGCAAGCGGAGTTCTGGATTGTCTGGAGTCTTTTCCGTTTGGCGCTCTCCGGCTGACTGAGCAGTACCTGACGTCCGAGTGCAGGCACAAGGACGTCAGAAAGCTCCGCAAAGCCGTGCGCTCGGAATTGCGCCGGCACGTGCCTGCTCGTGAGTGGCGGGGCGCACAGTTTATAGGGTCGGGCGGCACGTTCACGAATCTGGCGTCCATCCTGCTCGCCCGTGAATCGATGCTTACCGCACAGTCTGTTCACGGAACGCGCGTGTCCCGAGCCGATCTGGAGCACGTGCTCGACGGATTACAGGATACGACGCTGGAAGAGCGGATGGCCGTACCCGGCCTCAGCCAGAACCGCGCGGACATTATCGTCGCAGGTCTGGCCGTCATTGCCGAAGTCATGGCCAGACTGGACTCCAAGGAGCTGGTGGTTTCCACCTATGGCATCCGAGAGGGGTTGCTTCTCGAGACCGCGCGCATCGAGCCGGCCGCGGCATCTCCGGGTGAGGCCAGACAGCGGTCGGTGAAAGAGCTCGCCGTGCGATGTGCGTATGAGGCTCCGCACTCGTTGCACGTTCGCGATCTTGCTCTGCAGCTGTACGATGCGCTTGGACCTCTCATCGGCTGCGAGCCGGGAGACCGGCAGGCGCTTTCGGACGCTGCCCTGCTACACGACATTGGCTACCACATCAGCTACGACAGTCACCACAAGCATTCGTACTATCTTATTTTGCACGCGGAGCTGCTTGGCATGTCGCCGAGCGAGCAAGTGGTAGTAGCCAACATTGCGCGGTACCATCGCGGATCCGCACCAAGGAAAAAACACCGGAATCTCGGTTCGCTGTCCAAGCCGATGCGTGATCAGATAAAGCGGCTTGCCGCACTCCTGCGCGTTGCAGACGGCTTCGATCGAGGGCACGCACGCGCAGTCGAGCGGCTCCAGGTGCGCAAGCTGGTTCGTGCGATCCGGATCCGGCCTGTCCCACGCGCTCGCCAGTCCCTTAGACTGGAGATGTGGGGCGCGGGTCGCAAAGCGGAGCTACTTGCATCGCTAGCCGGCATTCCCGTTGAGATAGTCAGTCCGGGTGGAGCGATCGTCACGCACATTCCGGGGATGCGTCAGTCGGAGTAGAAGGCTTTCCTGACTTCTCCATCCTGAGGCAGCGATTGGGGCGGGAGCTGCACGGGAGCAGGCCGCTGTTCTCTCTGCCCAAGTGCCCACGAATCTGCCATGAACGCCGCGTGCGACGCCCGCTCATTTTCCTCGGCGGGCGAGCGCTGGGTATAAGTGCCGTCTGAGCTGAGTTCCCACGCCTGGCGGTTATCCTCGAGATACATGCTGAGCAGCGAGTAGAGCCGCGGATGCAGTATTTTGTCTTCGACCGGAGTTACGACTTCGACTCTGCGATCGAAGTTGCGCTGCATCCAGTCCGCCGAGCCCAGATAGAATTCGTGGGCGCCTGCATTGGCGAAGAACCAGATACGGGAATGCTCCAAAAACCGGCCAACAACGCTGATTACGCGGATGTTCTCGCTTATGCCGGCGACACCTGGGCGAAGGCAACAAATACTGCGCACGATCAGATCGATCTGAACTCCCGCCTCTGACGCACGGTAAAGCGCGCGGATGGTTTCTGGATCAACCAGCGCGTTCATTTTTGCTACGATTCGAGCTGGTTTGCCATCCACCGCATTCCTGGCCTCCCGGCCAATCAGATCGATGAAACGCTCACGCATATTACCGGGAGCGACGAGCAGCTTGCGATACAGACGTTGTCGCGAAAAGCCTGTGAGATAGTTGAAAAGGTCACCCACGTCGGCGCCCAGAGATGGACTGGCCGAGAAAAGGCCGACGTCCGTGTACAAGCGCGCCGTGCGCGTGTTGTAGTTACCGGTACCTATGTGGACGTACCGCCGGAACCCGTCTCCTTCCCTCCGCACCACAAGAGCTGTCTTGGTGTGTGTCTTGAGCGATACCAGACCATAAACGACATGTACGCCTGCGCTTTCCAGCGCGCGCGCCCATGAGATATTGTTGGCTTCGTCAAAACGAGCCTTGAGCTCTACCAGGACCACTACCTGTTTTCCGCGCTGCGCGGCATCGATCATGGCGCGAACAATCGCAGTATCTCCAGACGTGCGATACAGTGTGAGCTTGATCGCGAGAACACTTGGATCGGCTGCGGCCGCCTCCAGGAACTGTTCCGTCGTCGCGATGAAGGAATCGAAGGGATGATGCACAAGCAGGTCGCGCTCTCGAATCGCCTCGAAAATCGCTGATTCGCTGCCTCGGAACGGAAGCGGCGTCACCGACGCAAGAGGAGGATCGCGCAGCTCAGGGATGTCGAGCATGGCGAGCTCCATGAGGTCGCCTAGCTCCGGCAGGGGTCCCAACCGGTAAATGTCCCGATCCGCCAGTGTCGCGAAGGGAGGTAGAGTCGGATCGCTTAGCTCTTCACGCAGCATAGCCAGAAGAGGCTCCGGCATTCCCTCCTGTACCTCCAACCGCACAACCTCGCCGAACCGCCGGCGAAAAACCTGCTCTTCCATCGTGTCGAGGAGATCTTCGGGCTCTTCGACATCAGCCAGATCGATATCGGAGTTACGCGTGATTCGAAACATGTACCACTGCACGATCTCCATCCCCGGAAACAGCGCACCCAAATTTGCCCCTATAACCTCTTCAAGTGCCACGAACCGATAGCCTCCATTCACCGGGACCCAGCGAGGCAGGCTCTTTGGTACCTTGACGCGCGCAAAGTGATCTGTTCCCAGCTCCGGATCGCGCAGGACCACCGCCAACGAAAGCGAGAGATTCGAGATATATGGGAAAGGATGGCCAGGATCGACAGCCAGTGGGGTCAGAACCGGAAAGACTCTCGATTCAAAAAACGCGTCTACAGTTCCCCACTCGACCGGCGACAGATCCTTGAGCGACGTCAGCACAACACCCCGACCAGCGAGACGCGGCATTAAATGCTCGACAGCAGCGCGCTTGATCGCGAGCAAGTCGTGAACTCGGGTGGTGATGGCATCCAGCTGTTCCTGCGGAGTCAAGCCGTCCGTCGTTGTTGCTGTGACGTTGGCAGCCATCTGCCGTCTCAACCCCGCCACGCGAACCATGAAAAACTCGTCGAGGTTCGTGCTGGTAATCGCCAGAAACTTCAGCCGCTCGAGCAAGGGGGTTCGTTCGTCGAGTGCCTCGTGAAGCACCCGAAAATTGAATTCCAGCCAACTCAGCTCGCGGTTTATATATAGATGGGACGCTGAAAGTGGGTCGCTCATCAGTGCATCAGTTAGTGAGACTCGTCGCAAGTAAGAGGCGGACTGGCAAGCTATGGCGTTCTGTGTCCGCCGGGGCCCGTTGCCTCTGTAACGATTTTGTCACGCGGATGTTTACCGAGGCCATTCCTGACCTTCGACTATCGCGCACTGCGATAGTCTGAAATCTAGCACCCGAAACCCCGTATCTGCATGCACCTTCTACTCATCCGCCACGCAATAGCGCAGGATCGTGACGTATTCGCCCGCACTGGAGCGGCTGATTTCGACCGGCCGCTTACGGACGTGGGACGCCGGCGCATGCGCGCCGTCACCACAGGCCTTCAACGACTCGTACCGGCTATCGACCTCCTGGCGGCGAGTCCTTTGGTACGGACAGTTGAAACGGCCAGGATTGTTTCCGCGACGTACGGCTCAGTACCTCTGTTGGTCGAATCGCTCGCTCCGGATAAACCGCCGTCTGCTTTCCTGGCCTGGCTGCGCGCTCAGGACGCCGAAAGTACCATCGCTGCGGTGGGGCACGATCCCGGCCTTCCTCGCATCGTCGGCTTGCTCGCAGGTGGAAAGGGAGCTCCGATTATCGCGATCAAGAAAGGAGGCGCGTGCTTTCTACGCATGGAGGACGTACCGCGCGCAGGTTCGGCAGTACTGCTGTGGGCGCTTGCGCCGGCTCATCTTCGCGACCTCGGGCGATAGTCAGGAAGTAAGTGCCAGGCCGAAGGTCTTAAGCTGGTCCGTTTCCGCTCTCCTCCGGTCGCGTCCTGACGCCCATGATGTTCGTCCAATCCACTTTCCCTACGATGCCTGCGTCGGCCGCCGCGAAGCTATTCCGCAGCGTGAGCGTCGCCTCGCGCGAAGTAACATAGAAAACGAGCTCACCGGGTCCCGAACCGATACAGTCTACGGCCACAAGCGGCTTCCCACTCGCCACACCGCTAGCCGTAACGGGCTGAATCCACTGCAGCGTCACAGCTGAAAGAGTGTCCTGCTTTACGGTTGCGACTACTCGACCCACGACTCTGGCGAGGTGCATGGACTCAAACTACGTGGACAATGTCACGCATAAAAGGGCAAAGCCCCTTCGCGCGTCAGCCCCGCCACCCATATCCGTGCTGCACCCCATAAGCCTGCTTGTGGGCTGTGACCATCGCGCGGTCGGCAAACAATTTGATGAGAATCGCGCCTGCTAGAAATCCGCCCACGTGTGCCCACACCGCGACGCCACCAGAAATATCGCTTCGCACGGATATCAATTCCGGGAGCCCTGTTACTACCTGCAACAGGAACCACCATATCAGAACCATCCACGCCTGGATTCGAAAGACTTTAAAGAAGATGAAAAAGATGAAGAGCATTTTGATGCGCGCTCGAGGATACAGGAGCAGATACGCACCCATGACCCCCGAGACAGCACCAGATGCGCCCACGGTTGGAACCGGAGAAGCCGGATTCAGCAAAACGTGCGACGCCGCGGCCGCCAGCCCGCAAAGCAGATAAAACAAAAGAAAGCGAAAATGCCCCATACTGTCTTCTACGTTGTTTCCGAAGACGAACAGGAATAGCATGTTGCCGATGATGTGGGCCCAGCTCCCGTGGAGAAAGATCGACAAAAGCGGTGTCAACACGTTGATGCGCTCGTTGTCGACATTGCAGGTCAACCCTTCGGTCAGCGGTACCGCGAATCCCAGTGGAGCCTGCCGAGTCAACTCTCCCGGTACCAAGCCAAGATTACAGACGCTGGTCGCGAGCGCGACGTCATTCAGCCCTGCGCCCTGCCCGAATAGCCACACAGCCGCGGTCGCGCCAATTACCGTCAAGGTAACAATGGGCCGACGAAGCGTAGGAAGGTTGTCGCCGAGCGGAATCATTCAAGCGTGCGGGACAGAGAGTGTGAGACTTCCTCAGTGCAGGGAAAATAGCTTTCGGTGTATTTCTTGGCGATGTCGACGCACTTCGTCCAGGGATCGCGGCGCGACAGATGGACAGGCGGTAAGTCGCGGTAGACATCGATGTAAGGGCTGCGGGTCTTGAAATCTGCCATTTCGGCACATTGCGGCGGCATCACCCTTGCGCCGGGGAAGTGACCTACCCCCAAGCTGTCGAGTGCGCCAGGTCGGCGAAATACAATTTATAGAAAAGCCACACTCAGGAGAGGCAAGTCATGGCGGAAAAAGTGATTGGAATCGATTTGGGAACCACGAATTCTGTGGTCGCTGTCATGGAAGGCGGCGATCCTGTTGTTATTCCGAATGCGGAGGGTGGACGTGTGACTCCCTCCGTTGTCGGATTTACAAAAGACGGCGAGCGGCTCGTCGGACAGGTGGCTAAACGCCAGGCAGTGACTAACCCTCAGAACACGGTTTTCTCCATCAAGCGCTTCATGGGGCGCAAGACTGGCGAAGTCCAGGAAGAAAGCAAGCGCGTTCCTTACAAGATTGTTGCAGGCCAGAATGACCTGAGTACCGTCGAAGTGCAGGGAAAGCGGTACACCCCGCCCGAGATTTCGGCGATGATCCTTCAGAAGATGAAGCAGACCGCCGAGGACTATCTGGGCACCAAGGTAACGAAGGCGGTCGTAACGGTACCGGCGTACTTCAACGACTCGCAGCGCCAGGCAACCAAGGACGCCGGCCGCGTTGCCGGCTTGGACGTTCTTCGGATCATCAATGAGCCGACAGCCGCCGCCCTCGCCTATGGTCTCGACAAGAAAAAGGACGAGAAGATCGCGGTTTTCGACCTCGGCGGCGGAACCTACGATATCTCGGTACTCGAGTTGTACGATGTGGAAGGCTCGCGCCAGTTCGAAGTAAAAGCCACTAACGGAGATACGCACCTCGGCGGCGATGATTTTGACCAGCGTGTCATCGACTGGATAGTCACCGAGTTCAAACGCGATCAGGGAATCGACCTTTCCAAGGATCCGATGGCCCTTCAGCGACTGAAGGAAGGTGCTGAAAAGGCCAAGATGGAATTGTCCACGGTGCAGCAAACGGACATCAATCTCCCGTTCATCACCGCCGATCAGACCGGCCCAAAGCACCTCAACTACTCGCTTAGCCGTGCAAAGTTCGAGCAGCTAGTGGACGATCTGATTCAGCGCACAATACCGCCCATGCAGCTGGCGCTGAAGGATGCCGGAATGAAGCCCGAAGAGGTCGACGAGGTGATTCTCGTGGGAGGCTCGACGCGCATTCCGAAAGTCCAGCAGATAGTCAAGGACTTCTTCAAGAAAGAGCCGCACAAGGGTGTCAATCCGGACGAGGTAGTCGCAATCGGAGCGGCCATTCAGGGAGCGGTACTAACGGGGGAGCAAAAGGACGTGCTCCTTCTCGACGTCACTCCGCTTTCACTGGGAATCGAGACATTGGGCGGGGTCACCACCGTACTGATCGCGCGCAACACGACAATACCCACAAAGAAGAGCGAAGTCTTTTCGACTGCCGAGGACAATCAGACGACAGTCGAGATCCACGTGCTGCAGGGTGAACGAGAGCTTTCAGTCCACAACAAGACGATTGGCAAGTTTCAGTTGACGGGTATTCCTCCCGCTCCGCGCGGCATGCCTCAGGTGGAGGTTACGTTCGACATAGACGCGAACGGTATTCTGCACGTGACGGCCAAGGACAAGACGACGGGCAAGGAGCAGAAAATCCGAATCGAAGCTTCGAGTGGAGTTTCGGAATCCGAGATCCAGCGCATGGTCAAGGATGCCGAGTTGCACGCCGACGAGGACAAGAAGCGGCGCGAAGAGATCGATACACGCAACCGGCTCGACAGCATGACTTACGAGGTGGAAAAAAATTCCAAGGAGTGGTCGGACCGACTTGGCGAGGATGTGCGCAAGCGTCTCGAGGAAGCTGTTGAAACCGCGCGCAAATCGCTACGCGGTGACGACATGGCGGCAATTCGGACCGCCCAGGAGGAGCTCACCAGGGTGTATAGCGAAGCCGGTCAATCCCTGTACGCCACTCAACAGGCATCCGAATCCCAGGGACCCGCTGCGGATGCCGGAGCCGCGGGCACGAGTGATGCGGCTGATCGCGGAGCCTCTCCCGGCAAGGACGATGTCGTGGAGGCAGACTACGAGATCGTAGACGAGACCAAGAAGTAGGTATCAAGGGCAAGGATCCAGGACGGGAAACGGGAAACGGGAAACGGGATTCATGGATAAGGATCCCGACAACCTTTCTGCCCGGAAAGGCAACGAAGTAATACGATTCCCGATTCCCGATTCCCTGTTTCCTGATTTCTGAAACTTGCTCCGCCCTGACGTGTAAATTCAGTTTACACCTTTTCCGAGAACACGATGTCGAAAACCGCTCGCTTAAGTATCGGCCTTGTCGCTACAGCAGCCTTTATTGGAGGCCTGTTGGTCGCTTCGGGGTTCAACCTCACACCCTTTGGCTACGCCCAGCAAAGCTCGAGCGCTTCGCGGCCTCCGGCGTCGACAGTGCAGTCGCTCACTGAAACGAGCAACGCTTTCGTCTCCATTGCCGAGCATTTAACGCCCGCCGTAGTCTCCATTCAGACCCGTCAGGACGCTCGGCGCGGAACGCCACAACGTCGCGGACAAGTGCCTCCCGGGATGGAGGAGTTTTTCGATCAGCTGGATCCCAACAGGCAGCGCCAGCAGCCTTCTGAGGGAAGCGGCTCGGGCTTTATTGTGACGCCCGACGGTTACATCATGACGAACAATCACGTAGTCGCTGGCGCCGACCGCGTAACCGTCGCATTGCAGGATCGCCGTGTCTTCAGCGCTAAGGTCATCGGGCGTGATCCCCTCACCGATGTTGCGGTCATCAAGATCGAAGCGTCCGGGCTGCCGGCTGTAACGCTGGGCAACGATTTGAACACTCGCGTGGGCGAATGGGTGCTCGCCATCGGCAACCCTCTGGCGCTCGATTTCACGGTTACGGCAGGCATCGTGAGCGCACTGAACAGGGGTGGAGGATCGCTTCGCCAACTGTACGGCGGTAATCCTTCGGCAATCGTTGACTACATACAGACTGATGCCGCCATCAACCCCGGTAACTCCGGCGGACCGCTTGTGAACGCGCGTGGCGAAGTCATCGGGATAAACAGCGCGATCGCAAGTCCGACGGGAACTTACGCGGGCTATGGATTTGCAATCCCGATCACGCTCGCGAAAGACGTGATGGATGATTTGGTCAAGACGGGCCGAGTTGAGCGCGCCATACTCGGCGTCCTCATCAACGATGTAACGCCCGAGGACGCGCAGAGTGCCGGCCTCAAGGAGATTCGTGGCGTTATCGTGAATGGCTTCAATCCGACCGAAGGAAGCCCAGCGAAACGTGCAGGCATTCAGGCTGGCGACGTCATCGTGTCCGTGGCAGGTCGCGAAGTAGACCGTGTTTCCACGCTGCAACGATTCGTGCGCTCCCTGCAGCCCGGTCAGAGCGTTCAAGTTGTGACCATGCGATTTGGAACCCGGATGACCTTTCAGGTGAAGCTCGGCGAGGCGCAGGCTGAGGAACAGGTAGCCAGTGCGGAGCGCAATGATGGCGCGCCAGAGAAAAGCCAGACGTACGACAAGATTGGTATCGCGGTTGCGCCCCTCACTGCGGAGCAGGTACGCCGCGCTGAAATATCCGAGGCCGAGCGCGGAGTGGTAATTACCGACGTTAACGTCAACGGTCCTTCATACCAGCGGCTGTTTCCGGGCCTTGTTGTTATCGAGGTGCTGTACCCCGAACGGCGGAGAGTCACCACGGCTGCCGAACTTGAAGCCCTGCTCTCCAAGGTTAAAACCGGACAGGTGGTGACACTGCTTGTCTACAACATGCAGGACCGAAGCGCCGACAAGGCCACGAGAGTCGTTAGCGTGCGAGTGGGGAGTTAAACCACCGGAACTCGCCCGGTGGTTGAGTTCCGGTTGGCATAACTTGCTGTGCCCGGCAACCGGAAACTCGTTGCGCCCAACCGGGCACCCGGCTCTGCAAGCACGCCGCGAATTTTGCACATTCATGTAATCGACCACTTAGCTTCAAGTGACAGAAAAGCGAGAGTGGCGGAACTGGTAGACGCGCTGGACTTAGGATCCAGTGGAGCAATCCGTGGGGGTTCGAGT